>JBILDK010000037.1:0-12326 GCA_044352625.1 Planctomycetota bacterium | reverse complement strand
GAGGAGCAGTTCCGCAAGGCTCAGGACAAGTACGGCGACGATTTCAAAGCGATGATGGGCGCCGAGGCCGTGCAGGAGCTGATCAAGCACCTCGACCTCGACAAGCTCATCAGCGACCTGCGCGAGGAGCTGGCCTCGACCCGCGCCAAGCAGAAGATCGAAAAGATCATCAAGCGGCTCAAGCTGAGCGAAGAGCTCAAGACCTCGGGCAATGATCCGCAGTGGATGGTGATGACGGTCGTCCCCGTCATTCCGCCCGATCTGCGTCCGCTCGTCCCTCTCGAGAACGGCAACTTCGCGACCTCGGATCTCAACGATCTCTACCGTCGCGTCATCTACCGCAACAACCGCCTCAAGAAGCTCATCGAGCTCAACGCCCCCGGCATCATCATCCGCAACGAGAAGCGGATGCTGCAGCAGGCGGTGGATGCGTTGTTCGACAACGGCCGCTGTCAGCGCGCCGTGTTCGGCTCCGGCAACCGCCCGCTCAAGTCCCTGACCGACATGATCAAGGGCAAGCAGGGCCGTTTCCGCGAGAACCTCCTCGGCAAACGCGTGGACTACTCGGCCCGCTCGGTCATCGTGGTCGGTCCGCGGCTCAAGCTGCACCAGTGCGGCCTGCCCAAGGCGATCATCCTCGAGCTGTTCCAGCCGTTCATCATCCGCGCCCTCAAGGAGCGCGGCTACGCCGAGACGGTCAAGGCCGCCAAGCGCAAGCTGGAACGCCGCGACGAAGAGGTCTGGGAAGTCCTCGACGACGTGATCAAGGGCCGCGTAGTGATGCTCAACCGCGCCCCGACGCTGCACCGCATGGGCATCCAGGCCTTCGAGCCGGTGATGATCGACGGCAGCGCCATCCAGCTCCACCCGCTGGTCTGCCAGGGTTTCAACGCTGACTTCGATGGCGACCAGATGGCCGTGCATCTGCCGCTCTCGATCGAGGCGCAGACTGAAGCCCGCGTGCTGATGCTGTCCACCAACAACATCTTCTCGCCGTCGAACGGCAATCCGATCATCTCCGCCGACCAGGACATCGTTCTCGGCTGCTACTTCCTGACTCTGTCCAAGGAAGGTCAGCCCGGCGAGGACAAGGTGTTCACCGGCGCCAACGAAGTGCTCATGGCTCTCGATGTTGGGGTCATCAATCTGCATACCCTGATCAAGGTCCCCTTGGCTGTCGGCCGCCCGATCGACGATGGCGGCCCGGCCAAGAAGCCCTGGGCTGGCGGCCTCATCGAGACCACTCCCGGCCGCCTGGTATTCAATGAGGCGCTGCCGGAAGGCATGCCCTACTACAACAAGCAGCAGGACAAGGGTGGCCTTCGCCGCGTGATCGCCGACTGCTTCGAGTACCTCGACCGCAAGCGTACCATCGAGGTGCTGGACAACATCAAGGAGATCGGGTTCAAGTACTCGTCGCTCTCCGGCATGTCGTTCGCCGCGGCCGACCTCTACGTTCCCGAAGAGAAGCCGGCGATCATCGCCAACGCCGACAAGAAGGCGTTGAAGTTCCACACCGCCTACCAGCGTGGTCTGATCACCGCCAACGAGAAGCATCGCAACATCATCGAGACCTGGACCCACGCGGTCGAAGAGCTCTCCGGCAAGCTGATGGAGAAGCTCAAGAACGACCAGCGTCATGGTGCTGACTACATCAATCCGGTGTACGTCATGGCCAAGTCCGGTGCACGCGGTTCGGTGGCCCAGGTGCGCCAGTTGTGCGGCATCCGCGGTCTGATGGCCAAGCCGAACGGCGAGATCATCGAGACCCCGATTCGCGCCAACTTCCGCGAAGGCCTGCGCGTTCTCGAGTACTTCACCTCGACGCACGGTGCCCGTAAGGGCCTGGCTGATACCGCCCTCAAGACCGCCGACTCGGGTTATCTGACCCGTAAGCTGGTTGACGTGTCCCAGGACGTCATCGTCGCCGAGCTGGACTGCGGAACGGTCGGCGCCGTCACCAAGTCGGCAGTGTTCGATGGTGACGTGGTCAAGCTGTCACTGGCTGAGGCCATCACCGGCCGTACCGCCCGCGACACCATCGTCGACATCATCACCGACGAGGTGATCGTCCGCGAGAACGAGATCATCGCCCGCGACGTGGCCAAGAAGATCGAGGCCCTGGGCTACGAGAAGATCCGCGTCCGTTCGCCGCTGACCTGCGAGGCCAAGACCGGCATCTGCGAGAAGTGCTACGGCATGGATCTGTCGCGCGGCCTGATCGTCGAGCGCGGCGTGGCGGTGGGCATCATCGCCGCCCAGTCCATCGGCGAGCCCGGTACTCAGCTCACCATGCGCACGTTCCACATCGGTGGCGTGGCCAACACCAAGGCCGAGGATACCAGCTACAAGGCGCGCAAGGCCGGCAAGCTGGTGTACGAGAACCTGCGCACCGTGGTGAACGGGCTCAAGGAATCGGTGGTGCTCAACCGTAACGGTGAGCTGTCCATCCTCGACGCCAAGGGCCGCAACATTGAGCGCTTCAAGGTGCCGGTGGGTTCGAAGCTGCTCATTCCCGACGGTACCCAGATCGAGAAGGGCCAGCTCATCGTCGAATGGGAAGCCTCCTCGATCCCGATCCTGTCCGACGTCGGCGGTACGGTGCGCTTCGAGCACATCATCCCCGAAGTGACCATGCGCGAAGAGCGTGATCCGGCCACGGGCATCATCAACCGCATCATCCTTGAGGGTAAGGGCGACCTGCATCCCCAGGTGGTGCTCGAAGACAAGGCCGGCAAGCCGGTCGCTCACTATCCGATTCCGGAAAAGGCGACCCTGCGCGTGGTCGAAGGTCAGGAGATCCCTGGCGGCACCCTGCTGGCGTCCACCCCCCGCGAAATGGCGGGCGTGCACGACATCACCGGTGGTCTGCCGCGCGTCACCGAGCTGTTCGAGGCCCGTCCCCCCAAGGATCCGGCGGTCATGGCCGAGATCGATGGCGAGGTCGACTTCGGCGAGCGCAAGCGCGGCAAGCGCATCATCGTGGTGCGCGGCGAGTCCGGCACCGAGGTCGAGCATCCGATCCCCCAGGGCAAGCACTACCGCGTGCACCGTGGTGACCGGGTCAAGGCCGGCGATGCGCTGGTTGACGGCGTGCTCGGACCGAAGGACCTGCTGCGCATCTGCGGCGAAGAGGCCCTCCAGGAATATCTCCTGGCCGAGATCCAGGCCGTGTACCGCGCCCAGAACGTGCGCATCGACGACAAGCACATCGAGACCATCATCCGTCAGATGTTGCGCAAGATCGAGATTCAGGATCCGGGTGACCTGCCCTACCTCCAGGGTCAGCTGGTGGATCGCACCCGGGTCCGTGAGGACAACCAGCGCGCGATCGCCGAAGGCAAGCGCCCGGCGACCTTTGAGCCCAAGCTCATGGGCATCACCCGTGCGGCCTTGCAATCGGAATCCTTCATCTCGGCGGCCTCCTTCCAGGAGACCACCAAGGTGCTGGCTGACGCCTCGCTCGCCGGCCGTCGCGACGGGCTCATGGGCCTCAAAGAGAACGTCATCCTCGGTCACCTCATTCCCTGCGGTACCGGGTTCAATACCTACAAGCAGATCACCATCCAAAAGACCGGAACACCAGTTGTCATTCCGGATAACCACGCTAACGTCCGCGCCCCCCAGCCGGTCCGCGCTGACAAGGAAGCCGCCAATGCCCACGATTAACCAGCTGATCCGCAAGGGCCGTGAGGCCGTCGGTCACAAGAGCAAGAGCCCTCAGCTCGAATCCAATCCTTTCAAGCGCGGGGTCTGCCTCCAGGTTAAGACCATGACGCCTAAGAAGCCGAACTCGGCACTGCGTAAAATCGCACGCGTACGGCTGTCGAACGGCAAGGAAATCACCGCTTATATCGGTGGTGAGAAGCACAACCTCCAGGAACACTCCCTGGTGCTGGTACGTGGCGGTCGCGTGAAGGATCTTCCCGGCGTGCGCTATCACGTGATCCGCGGCAAGCTCGACTGTCAGGGCGTCCAGGGTCGTGGCCAGAGCCGCTCGCTCTACGGCACCAAGCGCCCCAAAGCTAAGAAGTGACTCCTTCGGGCGTAGGCAATGGCTGCTAGCCAACGCCTGTTGCCCTTCATCCACCGCGGCTTGTGCCGCATAGTACCTCCTGGTCATGTGCCAGGATTCAGGGAATCAAATCATGCCTAAGTCAAATGTCCCCATGGATAATATAGCCGATGACCAGCTGGACGGCCAGGATCCAGCCAATGTTCAGGTGAACGAAGACGGTTCGATCACCTTGGGTCAGAGTGGCGTCGCCCCTGCCGGTCCGGCCCCGCTGTGCTACACCGGTCCCGGCCTCAAGCCCGACTCCCGGTTTGGCGATCTCACTGTGGCCAAATTCATTAACTGCCTGATGTACGACGGCAAGAAATCCACCGCTGAGGCTGTGTTCTACGGTGCTATTGACCAAATCGCTGACAAGCTCAAGGCTGATCCGCTGCCGGTTTTCCAGCAAGCCCTGGAAAATGCCAAGCCACTGGTTGAAGTTCGTAGCAAGCGCATCGGTGGCGCCAACTATCAGGTTCCTGTGCAGGTAAATGGTCGCCGTCAGCAGACCCTCGCCATCCGCTGGATCCTTGAGGCGGTGCGCGGCCGTAAGGGCCGTCCCACCCACGAGAAGCTCGCCCAGGAGCTGATCGACTGCTATAACAAAACCGGCACCACTGTTCAGAAGCGTGAAAACACGCATCGCATGGCCGAAGCCAACAAGGCTTTCAGCCACTTCGCCTAAGCGGGTTTTCCTCCACTAACACCCTGCCAACACGGCAGGGTGTTAGTGTTTTGCGAATCCGGCATGAACATCATACGGTCTTGTCTTTCCTGGGCCATTGCCGTGACAGCGTCATGCCCTTACCGATGGGTGCCTCGCACGGCACTCTGTAGGATACGCTGCCGGCCCTTGCCACACCTGCTTCCGCCCGTGTCACTGCGGTAAGGTTGTCCATGATTCTACGCGTGAGTATTCGCACGCCCGGCCATTATGTGTCGCTGGTCTTCATCCTGCCTGTCGCAGTTGGTGGGTGATTGGTTGTGGGTAGTGGATTTCTGTCGCGCCATAGAGTTGCACTCAGAAGGAGCTCAGTGGACAAGGCGGATGGCATTGCCTTTCCACCACCCACCACCCATCACCAACTGCGTTTTGAGGTTCACCTGATTGCATGGCGGCGTTGGCCACCAACATATCTCTCCCCATGACCGACCCTGTCCTGATCGCCATACCGCCCAAGGGCGGCAGCTTCGATGATGTCCTCAAACGGCTGGTGAAGCTGGGCTGGTTGCGCCCCGAGCTGGTAGCCGCGCTGCGCGCGTTGATAAAGGCGGACAAACGTCGGGTGAAGCTGGAGGAGGGGCTGATTCCGCTGTGGGATGATAGCGGTCATGGCTACGAAGCGACGATGCGCGCCGCCGATCGCTACGGGCATGACCTTGACGATGTCGATCAGGCGCTCAAGCGCATGCGCCGCTGGCAAGGTCAGGACGGTCACGAACACCTGGATTATGCTAGCCGGTCCACAGTTGAACAGTTGCTGGTTACCCTGCGCCAGGATGGCGAGGCCCAAGTGCGTGAGGCGGCAGCCTGCCTCCATATTCAATTCGACCTAACGCGCCCCGGCAAACCGGCGCGCATGGTGTTCAATGCCCTCGATGCGGAGGTCATTCCGCGTCCCGGTGCGGCGGCAGTGCGCGTGGCCCTGATGGGTACCGAGCACGAGGTCACGCCGACCTACCTGCGCAAACATCAGCGAGATCTCTCGCTGACGTGTTATGACGCGTTCCACAACACGCTTCTTGACGTGCTTGATACGCCCAAAGTGCACAATTGGCAGGAATTGAAAGCCCACCTTAAGCAGGCTGGCACCGGGGTCCGCATTCTCGGTAGCCTGGGCCTTGACGACTACCTCGGCCACTGTGTGTTGATGAGCCGGCGTTTGGCGGACGAGGTTCGTGCCCTGGGGGGCGGCCCGCGTTGGGCCGACGGCCCCACCGATCCCAAGCTGGCCCTGCTGCGCCGGTCGCCGTTGTTGATCGATGCGATGTACCGCGAGGTCTATGCGCTCATGCTCGACGCCCAGAGCCTGGGCATCACATTGGAGTCCGGTCCCAAGGACATCGAGCGGGTCTGCGCCGAGCAAGATCGTTGCGCCATCTATATTGTTCGCTCCGGTTCAACCGTGGCTGTAACCCCGAACCTGTGCGTGGTTGGGCACGAACTGATCACAAGCGAGACTATCGTGGCAGCGAATCAGGAACGACTCGATCATCACCCCGGGGTGCGCGCCCTGGTCGAGGCCCTGGCGCCGAGCGTTGAAGACCACACTGCGGCGTGGCGTGCGAAGCTTGCCAGCAAACTGGGCGACCGCTTCGTGATGCCATGAGCGGCGACAAGAAGATCATCGTCCCTGGCACCGACAAGCCGGGCACCCTGACCAAGGTGTTAGAGGCCCTGGTCGATCAGCAGCGCGTGGCCACCGTGATCGTCCGCCGGGGCGAGCGCTTTCTGCTCAAGATCGTCGAGGTGCGTAAAGAGGTAGTGGTAGGCGAGGTGCGCTGTCTGCACTGGTCACCAGAGATCTCGCGTACCATTTTCTCAGGGTTCAAAGGCGACAGCTTTACCGGCGAAGGACGCCGGGAGATTCTGCTCGCTGACGCTATCGACCGCTTCGGCGACAAGGCTCACCGTTACCGCGTTTACATCCCGATTGACGAGATCACGGCGGTGTATGAGGACCTTGATGACCGCTTCGACCAGACGCCGTTTCTGCCGTTGCCGTGACCTTACGGCTCATGGGGCTGAATGCCTTATGGTCCTGGATACCATTGGGTGCGGTTCTCGGTTGGGCCGCTCAATGCGGTGGAACCGAAAACCCCAGTTGATGGTTCCGACACCGTGAGGTGCAGCGTTGTATCCGCGTGCCCAACGGGTGAACGCCACCGACGCTGTAAAACCGTAGCTCGAAACCAGGAACCACTCACCATGAACCATCAACCGTGACGTTTGCGGTGAAGAGGGACAGGGCGTGGAATCTCAGGTCCATCCCTGAGTTGATGCGGTCACCTGGGCGGGCCGAGATCGACGGGCGCGAGGTCGATGACCGCAACGGTGCGCGCGCAGCGGGCGAATTATCCACGCCACAGGCCTGAGCCAAACGCCAGTCACGGGTGTGCCGGCTCATTCTTCGCGCAACACCGCCAGCGGCGGGGCGCGCCAAGCAGAGCGCGCTGCGCCAAGTGCAGTGAGCGCCGCCGCCGCGGGCAGGATTGCAACCAGCAGCGCGAGCCAGACCCAGGGCAGTACCACCTGGGCATCAAGGATGGTGCCCGCCAGGAGGTGCCCGCCAGCGATCCCGGCTGCAGCACCGAGTACTGCAGCGGGCAGCGCGGCGGCAGTGAATTCCGTGGCCACCGCGAGCGCCACTGTGCTCGCGCAGCCGCCAAGGGCACGGATCAGCGCCGCCTCGCTGCGGCGTTCGCGGGCCCCGGCAGCGGCGGTACCCGCGACCACCGCCAGGCCAGCGAGCAATGCGATGGCGGCGATGGCGGCGACTGCAGCTGAGGCCCGGTCGATGCCGGCGCGCACCGCATCGGCGGCATCAGCCACATCGATCAGGGAGACATTGGGAAAGTCGCGGGCCAGCCCCGCCGCCAGGGCGCGACGCTGATCGCGGGGCAGCGCTGGGACGGTGCCGACCCACACCGCTGGTGCCCCGGCCAGGGCATCGGGATGCAGGCTGATGAAGAAGTTCGGCTGAAATGTCCACCAGTCTATACGGCGCAGGCCAGTGATGACCGCCTCGACGGGCACGCCTTGCACATCGAACGCCAGACGTGATCCGAGCCCCACGCCGAGGGTTTCAGCCCAGCGGTCCTGTACTGCGCATTCGCCCACCGCAGCGGGCCAGCGGCCGGCGACAAGCGTCTCGCCCGGTCCGGGGGTCGCGGCCCAGGTCAAGTTCTGTTCACGGCGGCGCAGCAGTGTGGCGCGTTCCGCCTCGCGCGAAGTGCCCACCGGGATGGCCGAGGCGGCTATGCCATCAAGTGCGGTCAGACGACCGCGTACTTGCGGCCGCAGATTGGGCGCGAGACCCTGGGCCGTGAGCGCGGCCGCGAAGGCCTCACGCTGGTCGTCCTGCACATCAATGGCGAAGAAGCCTGGCCGCGCGGTCATGCGCCCTGGCGACAGCTCGCCGTCGAAGCTGGCGCGCATGGTGAGCAGTGCAGCGCCGAGAGCGGCGGCCAGCCCGAGGGCAACCACCAGCGCGGCGGGACGCTGTCCGTTGCGGCCGAGATTGGCGAGCCCATGGCGCAGCGCGAATGAGCGCGGGTGCAGGCGTGCGAACAGCGGCAGGACGAGTCGGCCCAGTCCGGCCATCATCAGCGCGACCAGCGCGGCGCCGCCGGCCACGGCTGGTCCGATGGTCCAAGAGCGGGATTCCAGCGCGGCGGCGAGAGCCGCGAGGCCAGCGGCTACCACGAGCACGGCGAGGCCGAGACCACGCGGTACCGCAGCGGGCGGTTCGCCACGCAGCACGGCCAGCGGTGCCATGCGCGCCAGGGCCAGGGCGGGCAGGGTCGTGGCGGCGAGGGCGGCCACGACGCCCAGGCCCAGGCCCATCGCGATCTCAGGCCCCTGTGGCCACGCTGGCGGCACGCCCATCACCAAGCACGCGCCAACGGCGAGCAGCGCGCCCAGGCCAGAACCGAGCGCACCGCCGACGCCGCCGATCAGCAACGCCTGCAGCAAGAAAATGGTGGCAGCGCGACGGCGTGTGGCGCCGAGCACACGCAGGGTCGCAAGGTCCTCGGCTTGGTTGCGCATCATGCCCACCGCCAGGGCGGCGACGCCGAGGGCGCCGAGGGCCAGGGCGAACAAGGCCACCAAGCGCAACAGGTCGGCAGCGCGACCAGCAGCGCGGGCGCCTTGGCGAGCAGCCTCCTGGGCCGAGCGCACCGTCACCGGTGATTGGCTCGGCCCGCCGCCCAAGCCCTCGCCCTGGTCTGCAGGCAGGTCGAGGGCCACGCGCAGGCGCACCGCAGTCGCCTGGGCCGTGGCCGGATCTGGTAGGGTGGCCAGCAGGAGGTGGCGGGCGCGAATGCCGCTGCCCGACAGGCCGGAGGTCTCAAGTGCGGCGAGGTTGGCGTAGAGGCGCGGCCCGAGCCGGAACGGATTGCCTCCGGCGCCCGGCTCGGCGGCGATGGTGCCAACCACGCGGAATCTGCCGGTGCCGAGGGTCAGTTGGTCGCCCACCGCCACCCCCAGGCGCGGCAGCAGGTCGGGGTCCGCGAGCACGACCGGCTCGGCTCCATGCAGGGCCGCCGCGCTGTCTGCGGGCTCGCCGAGCAGGTTGCCCGCCAGGGGCCAGCCATGGCCGACGGCATTCACCTCGCACAGCACTGCGGCGTTGCCGGCCGAGGCCATCGCGGTCAGGCTGCGCGCCTGGGCGGTGCGCGCACCAGGCGGCAGGGTCGCCGTGACCGTCGCCAGGAGATCGTCGGACAGCGGCCGGGTCGAGGAGACCTCCAGATCGGCGGCGATCAGCGCGCGGGCCTCATTGGCGAGGCGGGCCTCGACCGCGCCCACCGAGCCAGTGACCGCGCCGCGTGCGGCCACGCCGACGGCGATGCAGGCCAAGGCGAGCCAAGCCAACCCGGGTCGGCCCACGAGCAAGCGCCAGGCGAGCCGGATCACGCGATCCGCCCGTCCTGCATGCGCACCACCCGGGCGCAACGCTCGGCCAGCGCCTCGTCGTGGGTCACCAGCACCAAGGTGGTGCGATGATCGGCGGCGAGGGCGAACAGCAGGTCGGCTACCGCGGTGCCGGTTCGGCGATCAAGCGATCCGGTCGGTTCGTCGGCGAAGACGATGGCCGGCGCGTGCACCAGGGCGCGGGCCACCGCCACGCGCTGCTGTTCGCCGCCCGAGAGTTGCCGCGGACGATGGTCGTGGCGCCCGCCGAGCCCGACCCGTTCCAGCCACGCGCGAGCGCGCGGTGCAGCGTCGGTGGCACGGGCCAGGTCGAGGGGCACTTGCACGTTCTCCTGCGCGGTCAACGCCGGAAGCAGGCGATGGCTTTGGAACACGAACCCACAGTGACGTCCGCGATAGGTACTGGCTTCGGCGTCATCCATTGCGGCTAGGTCACGGCCGGCGATGGCCACGTAGCCGCGGCTCGGCCGATCGAGGCCAGCAAGTAGGCCGAGCAGCGTGCTCTTGCCCGACCCGCTCGGTCCGACGATGGCGAGGGTTTCGCCCGCTTCCATGCTCAGGCTGACGCCATCGAGCACGGTGACCAGGCCGTGGGGCGTGGCGTAGTCGCGGCCCAGGTTGGTGGCCACCAGCGAGGGATTCATGGCAGCAGCGGTTTCAGCCAGGCATGTACACGGTGGGCGATCACGCGTTGACCCTCGGCGTTGGGGTGGATCTGGTCGGCTTGGTTGAGAGCAGGGTCAAGCGCCACGCCGTCCAACAGAAAGGGCAGCAGCGGGATCGTCAGCTCCTTGGCCAAGGCCGGGTAGAGAGCGGCGAAATCCCCGGTGTATTCAGGACCGAGATTGCGTGGCAGGCGCTGGCCGGCGAGAAGCGGGACGGCCCCGGCCGCGCGCACCTGGGTGACGATGGCGCGCAGGTTTGCCGTGACCTCAACCAGGGGCAGTCCGCGCAGTCCGTCATTGGCGCCGAGGGCGATGACCACCACCCGCGGCCTGCCCTTGAGCACCCAGCCGATGCGGCGCAGGCCGCCAGCGCTGGTGTCACCGGACACCCCGGCGTTGGTCACGGTCCACCCGGCCGTGGCGGGATCGGCGGCGAGCAGTTCGCCGACCAGAGCGGGATACGCCTGCTCTGCCGGCAGGCCGTAACCGGCAGTCAGGGAATCGCCAAGAAACGCCACCGTCTCGGCGCGCAGGTGGGCTAGGGCGAGCACAAGCAGCAGGAGGCGGGAGATCACGCCGCCAGGATATGCCTCTTTGACGAGGCGCCACCCGCCGTGAGGCTCAGTGGGGTATGTGCAGCCAGTTCTTGTCTGGCGGCGCAACCCGGTGGTGCCGGCGTCGAATTCCTAGGTCTGGCCGGGTTGAATCAGCTTGCGGCAGGTGTTCGCCCGCCGGCCAAGCGCTGGAGTCGTTGCGCGATGGCGGTCATCTCGGTCATCGCGGCATTGACCTCGGCGCTGGTGGCGCTGGCGGACTCCATGGTCTGGCCGAGGGTGGCGAGGGCGCCAGCGACCTCGTGGGTGGCGCTGGCGGACTGGGCGGTATTGCGCGAGATCTCGTCGATCCCGCTCTTCACCTCGGCGATGGAATGGGCGATGCCCTTGGCCGCGGTACCGGTCTCACTGATGTTGCGCCCGATTTCGGAGACGGTGGCGGTCTGCTCCTGCACGGCCGCGGCGGTCTGGGCCGAGGACTGGCTGAGCTGCTCGACGACGGTGGCAATGCCAGCCAACGCCTGGGAGGCCTCGTCCGACTTCACCTGGATGGTGGCGATGCGCTGGGCGATGTCGCTGGCCGCCGTCCCGGCCTGCTGCGCCAGTTGCTTGACCTCGTTGGCCACGACCGCGAAGCCGCGGCCCGCCTCCCCGGCATGGGCTGCCTCAATGGTCGCGTTGAGCGCCAGCAGGTTGGTCTGGGCGGCGATCCCGGTGATGGTCTCGGTGACCTTGCCGATTGCTGTTGCCGCCTCGGCCAAGGTGTGCATCACCGCGGTCGCCGACTGGGTCAGCTCCTTGGCTTTCGTCGCCACTGATGCAGCGTCCGTGGCTCCTTGACTGATTTCCCGGATCGAGGCGGACATCTCCTCGACCGCGGCCGCCACAGCGTTGGTGGAGCTGGACAGCTGCTCGGCGGAGGCCGCCACCGTGGCTGCCCCGGCGGTCATCTGCTCGGCGGAGGCCGCCATAGTCGTGGCGCTGGTCGACAGCTCCTCGGAACTGGCAGCGACGCCGGTGAGGCGCGTGGACGAATCCTTGGCCTCTCGCGCCAGGCTGGCGGCGCGGCTGCCGAGGGCGCTGGTGGTGCGGGTCAGGACCCCGACGGCGGCGCGGATCGTGCGATTGACGCCGACGATGATGACCACGGCGAGGATGGCGGCGATGACGATGGCACTCGCCGTGGCCCACACTTCGATCTTTTTCAGCGCGTCTGCGTGGTCCTTCGCCTCCGCCGTCGCCGCGGTGGCTTCTTTCTTAAACGAAATTGCCATGGTGTCGAAGCGGTCATGGATGATCTGGCATTGCGCGTCGATGCGGGCGTCGATGGCGCGGACATCATCGGTGATGGTCGCGGTCGTGCGCAGCAGCGGCGCGAGGTCCACATCGAC
>JBILDK010000334.1:0-3745 GCA_044352625.1 Planctomycetota bacterium | reverse complement strand
AGGAGGGGAATGCGGGCCTGATGAAGGCGGTCGAGAAATACGAGTATAAGCGCGGATACAAGTTCTCTACTTACGCCACCTGGTGGATCCGCCAGGGCATCACCCGCGCCATTGCGGACCAGGCGCGCACCATTCGCATTCCGGTTCACATGATCGAAACCATGGGTAAATTGCGCAAGATCCAGAAGGACATCCTTCAGGATACCGGGCGCGAGGCGACCATTGAGGAGGTTGCCGAGAAGGCCGGCATCAGTGTGCAGGAATGCAAGCGGGTGATTCGCGTTTCCAAGCATCCGATCAGCCTCGACCGTCCCATTGGCGACAGCGACGATTGTTACTTTGGCGATTTCCTTGAAGACAAGAGCGCCGAAAATCCTGCCAACATCTCGTCCAACGAACTGCTCAAAGAGAAAATCCAGGAGGTGCTCGACACCCTCACTGATCGTGAGCGCGAGATTATCTGTCTGCGCTATGGTATTGGAGATGGCTACACCTATACCCTCGAAGAAGTGGGGCGTCGCTTCAATGTGACTCGCGAGCGAGTTCGTCAGATTGAGGCCAAGGCTATCAAGAAACTGCAGCACCCGATCCGCAGTCGTAAGCTTGAGGGTTTCATCGACACCAAGGCCTACTGAGCTACAGACAGGGTTGAGTTAGGCCGTGGGTGTGATTCAGGTAAACCCAAGGAGTTTTGCCTTTTTTATTCCATGCTCGTGTTCTGAGCGCCAAGCTGGGGATGAAGCGTCATCACTCAGGTGGCGGCGGGATTCGGAACGGGCTCCGGATATCCTCACGGCAGGGCGATGTCGGCCAGGACACCGCGATGATCAGATCCGGGAATGGTGAACACCCTTTCAGCTCTGACAACCGCGCCGCGCGTCAGAACGTGATCAATGCGTATGCCGGCCGGCCCCAGGTTGAGGTGAAAATGCCCGATAGGAAATCCTGCCGGCCATGTTCCTGGACGGAAACCGGACGATGGCGCTAGGCCCGCCACCGCTAGCGGACGCCAAGCTGGACTGCCTACAGTGCAGTTGAAATCCCCTGCCACCACCACCGGCTCAACACTTGCGGCAGCAAGCGCGGCGAAGGTCGCGAGCTGCCGGTCACGGCGGATGCCACGGGCCTGACGGGTCGGGTCCTCGGGGTGAACCGCAACGAGGCGCACGGCACCACCAGGAACCTCCACCAGTGCGGTGATCCAGGGCTCGCTCGATTCGTCGCGGATCTGGATCTCGCGAAGCGGATAGCGGCTGAGCAGAGCTATCGCATCATTGAATCCGCCCTTACGCACTGCCGAAACCGTAAACGGATAGCGCGGGTCCTGAATTCGCTGCAGGTCGCCCGCTTGAGGCCACAGCTCGCACAACATCACCACATCGGCTCCCTGATTTAAAATCGTGGGGATGCTGGCCGCCTGACGATTAAGGTAGAGCATGTTAGCGCTGACCACCGACAAGGTTCTGGGTCCTGGCGCACTCGGCAGCGGTACGGAATCCAGCCAGGGCGCCAATCCCGCGACAAATGCCAAGCACAGCGGCCCGCAGACCACGGCATTGAAACGCCATGCAGCCATGGCCGGGATCAACAACAGCGCCGCGTGACGCGACCAGTGGCTTGCCAACTCGCCAGGCCACCACCAGGCGGCGCTCATCGCGAGAAGGCACCAGACGGCGCACGGTACCGTCAGCCCGAGCAGCAGCAGGCGCAGCACCTTCATCCCAGGCGATGCGCCAAAGCCACCAGCGTTCGCGTGGCGAACCCGGTCATGCCCTTGGCGTAGTAACGCCAGCCGCCGGTCTGGATCGCCGGGCCAGCGATGTCGAGATGAGCCCACTTGGCCGACTCGGGTACGAACTCGCTGAGAAAAATCCCAGCGGTGATGGCGCCGCCGTAGCGCCCACCGGTGTTATTGATGTCGGCGTGGGGATGGTCGAGCATGCTGCGGTACTCCCCGAACAGCGGCAGCTGCCAGAAATCCTCTCCTGCCTCCTGTCCTGCTTCGCGCACCTGCTTGAGAAAGTTCTCATCACGTCCGAGCAAGCCACCCATGCGATCACCCAGAGCCACCATGCAGGCACCGGTGAGTGTGGCCACGTCCACGATGTGGGTGGCGCCCTGTTCGCCAGCGTAGGTCAGCACATCCGCCAGCACCAGCCGGCCCTCGGCATCGGTGTTGTCGACATGGATGCTCTTGCCGTTGCGCGCCACGTAGATGTCGCCTGGGCGCTGGGCCTTGCTGTCGAGCAGGTTTTCGGCCAAGGCGAGATAAGCGGTGATGGGGATGCCGGGGCGGCTGCGCGCAAGGTGGGTCATGGCGCCAAGTACCGCCGCGGCACCGCCCATATCCGCCTTCATTTCCCACATTTTGTCGGCCGGCTTGATGCTGATGCCGCCCGCGTCAAAGGTCAGGCCTTTACCCACCAAGGCTAGGGCGACACCTTTGCGGGTGATTTTTTTGGGCCGGTACGTCAGTATCACCAGCGCCGGCTCCGTGCTGCCCGCTTGGCCGACCTGGCACAGCCCAGGGAACCCGGCCTTGCGCAGGGCCGCTAGCCCGCTTACCACGCGCATTTTCAGTCCGACCTTCGCGCCTTCCCGCCTAGCGCGCGCTACGAAGGTAGTCGGATTCAGTAGGTTTGGAGGCATGTCGGCCAATTCGCGCGCGAGGTTCTGGGCCTTGGCCAATTCATTCGCCGCCAGCACCGCCGCATCGTGGCCGGGAAACCGTACCGTGATCGTCTTGCGCTCGCCAGCCTTGCCCGAGCGCAGTGCATCATAGCGGTAATCCGCCAGCATGCAGCCAGCCGCCAGGGCCGCGACATCGGCCTGCTTGCCACCCACCAGCACCGAGGCGACGGTCAGCTTGGCCCGCCGCAGGGTCTCGACGATTTCCTTGCCCATGATTCGCCACGCTTCGCCGCCCGTTAGCCACGGCTTGGTCTCAGGGCGGAGCAGCAAATAGCGACCATCACCTGTAAGAATCTCGGTGGTCGCATTGGTCTCGCCCCGAGCACATGCGGCGGCTGCCTGTTCGACCAGGCGCGGCAGGCGAGCGGAACAATGACCGACGATGGCAACGGTCAGGTGAGCGGCGCCAGCATCGGCGGTTATGGTGCAGTTGTGCATAGGTCGCTTCTTGGGAGGTCAGAGGTGAGACAGGACGCCCGTGATGAGCGACGTGAGGACTGGTTCTGCACCCTGGGCGGCGCGGATGATCCGCGTGATGTCTGCCGGTTCCAAAGCGTCCGCCAGGCAACGGTCAGTGACAATGGCGAACGCCAGGGTGCGCAGGCCGCAGTGCGCCGCGGCAATGGCCTCCGGTACGGTACTCATCCCCACCACGTCACCTCCGAGCCCGCGCAACATGCGGTACTCCGCCCGAGTTTCGAGGTTGGGGCCGAGGACGCCGACATAGACGGCTTGATGCAGCTGAGTTTGCTGCGCAAGCGCCACCGACTTAGCCATTGCCATGAGCCGTCGATCGTAGGGTGCACACATGTCTGGCCACCGTGGCCCAACCGACTCATCATTCGGGCCGACCAGCGGATTGACGCCCATGAGATTGATGTGGTCATCGAGCACGCACAGATCGCCTACCTGGTACAGGGGATTGAGACCGCCGACCGCTGATCCCATGATCAGGGTCGTCGCCCCGAGTGCCCGCGCCAGACGCACCGGTACCACGACCTGCGCAGCAGAGTGCCCTTCATAGGCATGCAGTCGTCCGCTGAATGCGATTACG
>JBILDK010000333.1:0-3746 GCA_044352625.1 Planctomycetota bacterium | reverse complement strand
GGTCGAGCCCGAGGCCTGGGCGCAATACGAGCAGTTTTCGCTGCAATTGCCGGCTTTGACATTGAGGATCGAGCAGCATTTCACGCTGCGTCCCACCTGGGTGTCGCGGATCAGGCGCGCCCCGGCGAGCAGTGCGTCGAGGCACGGCCCCGGTTGCACCTCCAGCAGTTCGCGGGCGAGGGTGGGGCTGAGCTCGACGCCCCGGGCCACATCCGCCGCAAGGGCGGCGATGGCGGCAGGGTCGGTGGCCAGGGCGGAGGCGGTCGCGGTGGTCATGGGCGGCGGAGCATAGGGGGGGGCGCGGCTTGTCACGCGTGCTTGCCTCATTGCCCGGCCCGGTGATCGTGCCCGCCCCATGCGCATCAGCCTGAACTGGACCGCCGCCCTGCTCGGCCGCGACTCCCTGCCGCTCTCCGCCACCGACCTCCAGGCGGTGCTCTCGGCCAAGGTCGCCGAGATCGAATCCACCATCGAGCGCACCGGGCCGGTGCTCGACGGGGTGGTGGTGGGCAAGGTGCTGACCTGTGTCCAGCATCCCAATGCCGACAAGCTGCGCTGCACCACGGTGGACGTGGGCGGCCCGGCGGCCCTGCCCATCGTCTGCGGGGCGCCGAATGTCGCCGTGGGCCAGACCGTGGCCGTGGCCACGGTGGGCTGCACGCTGCGCGCTGCGGACGGCAAAGAGTTCGCCATCAAGCCCGCCAAGCTGCGCGGCGAGCCCAGCCAGGGCATGATCTGCGCCGAGGACGAACTCGGCCTGGGCACCAGCCACGACGGGATCATGGTGCTCGACGCGGCCCTCGTCCCTGGCACGCCCCTGGCACGGGTCCTGGGTGGCGGTGACGAGGTGTTCACGGTCGAGAACCACGCCCTGACCCATCGCGCCGATCTGTGGGGCCAGCTCGGCTGGGCGCGGGAGATGGCTGCGGCCCTCGGGCTCGATGCGCCTGCCGCCCCGGACCTGACCTGGAACGATGCCCCGGCGGGCTGGACCGCGACCATCGCTGACGACGGCTGTTCGACCTGGTGCGGCGCGGTGGTGACCGGCGTGGCCAATGGCGAAAGTCCCGAGTGGCTGCGCCGCCGGCTCGAAGCCTGCGGCCTGCGGCCCCTGGGCCTGCTGGTGGACGTGACCAACTACGTGATGCTCGAACTGGGCGAGCCGATGCATGCCTTCGACCGCCGCGATATCGCAGGTCAGGCGATCACCGTTCGCTCGGCCGCCGCCGGCGAGCCGTTCACCACCCTCGACGGCAAGGCCCACACGCTGGCCGCGGGCGACCTGCTCATCAGTGACGCGGCGCGGCCTCTGGCCCTGGCCGGGATCATGGGCGGGCAGGGTTCGATGGTCCGCGCCGACACCAGCGAGATCGTGCTCGAGGCCGCGGTGTTCAAGGCCGACCGCATCCGCCGGACGCGGTTGCGCACCGGCATCAGCACCGACAGCTCGGCGCGCTTCGAAAAGGGCCAGCGCCCGGAGGCCGCCGCCGCCGCGATCAATCGCGCCGTGGCCCTGCTCGCCCAGCTTTGCCCCGGCTGCACCGTCACCGCCCGCTTCCACGCCGGGACCCGGGTGGGCGAGGCGCGCAGCGCCCCGTTCCAGCCCGCCGCAGTGGGCCGGCTCACCGGCCTCGACGTGCCCGCCGCCGAACAGCAGGCGATCCTCGCCCGCCTCGGCTTCGCGGTGGAGGGCGACACCGTGCGCATCCCCTGGTGGCGCGCCAAGGACTGTCAGGGCGTGGCGGATCTGGTGGAGGAGGTCGCCCGTCATCACGGTTACGAGCGCATCGCCCCCCAGGTGCCGCGCCTGTCCGCGGCGGTGCCCGCCGCCAATCCGCTGCGCGATGCCGAGCACCGCGCGCGGCGCGTGCTCGCCGGCGCCGGTTGGGACGAGGTCCAGACCTACGCCTTCACCAGCACCGCCTGGGCCGATGCGTTGGAGTGGCCCGCGGCGCAACGCATCGCCCTGGCCCATCCGCTGTCGAGTGAGCAGACGGTGATGCGCTTGTCGCTGCTGCCCACGCTGCTTGAGGCGGTCGGGCGCAACCGCCGGCATTTCGACGCGGTGCGGATCTATGAAGTCGGCAAGCGTTATGGCGTCGGTGTCGGCGCGGGGGCCACGCCGGACGAGACCATTGTGGTCAGCGGCGTGTGTGCTGCCGCTGGGGACGAAGCGCCGTTCTATGCCGCTCGCGATGCGGCCCTGACCCTGCTCGCCGGTCTCGGCCACGCCGCCACCGCCACGGTCCGCACCGCGCCCTGCGCCGGGTTCCTCGGCAGCCGACTGGTGGATCTGTGGATCGGCAAGCGCCAGGTGGGCGTGGTCGGTGAAGTGGCGGCGGCCTTCCGCACCCAGGCCGGCTGCCCCGAGCGGGTGGGGGCCTTCAGCGTGGATCTGGAGGCGCTGATCGGTGCGTTTGGCGCCGCCAAGCCCATCGCCCACTCCATGCCTAGCCGCTTCCAGGCCACGGTGCGCGAGTTCACCTTCGCCGCTGCCGAGGCGGTGGCCTATGGCGACATCGCTGCCGCCGCCAATCAGGCCGCCGGTGAATTGGCGGCAGGCGTGACGCTCAAGGACGTCTATCGCGGTGCGCCGTATTCCGCCGGCACCAAGGCCGTGTCGATCGCAGTTACGTTGCAAAGCGATCAGCGTACCCTGGCGGACGCGGATCTGGCCAAGGTCTCGGCCCGCATTCCCGAGGCGGTGGCGCGGCGCACCGGGGCGACCCTGGTGGGCAAGGCTGGTTGAGATCGGCGTGGCCGAGGGCACCGGCATTCAGGGGGTGGTAGCGGATTACGGCCCGTGCCCGTACCTGCCCGGGCGGCGCTTCCACGCGTTCCTGCCGGCGGCGCTGCCCGCGGGAGTCGATTACCGCGCCCTGCTCGATCATCGCTTCCGCCGCAACGGGGCCGAGCTGTACACGCCGGTATGCCCGGATTGCACTGCCTGCCGGCCGTTGCGCGTGGTAGTGGCGGACTTCGCGCCCCGCGCCGACCAGCGCCGCTGCGCCCGGCGCAACACCGACCTGGTGGTCAGCCTCACCGGCCGGGGCCACGATGCGGAGCGCACCGCCCTGTGGCGGCGCTACGAGACCGTGGTCCATGGCCGGACCCTCGACCCCGCCGAGGACGCCTCCGCGTTCGCCGAATCCGGCGTGGTCGATGGCGGCGAGCTGCACGCGCGCGATGCCGCCGGCCGGCTGCTGGCGGTGAGCGTGGTGGATGTGTTCGCGGATGCGGTGTCGAGCGTGTACTGCTATTACGAGCCGAGCGCGCGACATCGCGCCCTGGGCACCTTCATGGCCCTGGTGGAACTGGCCTGGGCGCGGGAACGCGGCTGCACCTGGTGGTATCCCGGATTCCATGTCGCGGGTTGCACGAAAATGGCCTACAAGGCGCGGTTCGGCCCGCATCAGATCCTGGCGGATGGCACCTGGATCAACGCGGCGTGGTCTCAGCCAGGGTAAGCAGGCGCCAGAACGGGCGTTCGCGCACCACGATCTCGGCATCCGCCTTGACGCACCATGGCAGCGGCATGCTGTTCTCGTCGGTAGGGTTAACCTCAAAACGCAGTTGGCGGTGGGTGGTGGGTGGTGGAAAGGCAATGCCCCCGCCCTGCCCACCGCGCACCTCCTGGGTGCGGCTCTCTGGCGCTGCAAGAGGCTCTTCCCTACCCACCACCCACCACCTGCGGCAGGCATGGTTAAGGCAGACAGTCGCAATCGTCCCAGCAATCTCCGCGTCTT
>JBILDK010000332.1:0-3764 GCA_044352625.1 Planctomycetota bacterium | reverse complement strand
AATTGGTTCAGGCCATTACGACGGCACTTGCGGTCCCGGCCCCGGCGGCGACACCCGCCGCCCCGTGAATCTCACTCTTCGCAGCTATTCCTTCGCCGACTATCCCGCGCTACTAGCGATTCAGCAGGCCTGTTTTCCACCGCCCTATCCAGCCGACCTGCTGTGGACCCGCGCCCAGGTCGGCAGTCATGCTGTGATCTTTCCGGAAGCGGCGTTGCTCGCCGTGGTCGATGGCCAACCTGCTGGTAGTTGCACTGCCCACTGCCTGAACTGGGAACCCGACCATCCCGACCACACCTGGCGCCAGGCCACTGACGACGGCTACCTGCGCAACCACGACGTCCGGGGCAACACCTTGTACGGTGTTGATCTCGCGGTGGCTCCGGCCTATCGCCGCCAGGGCGTGGCCCGTGCCCTCACCCAGGCCCATCACGCCCTGGTGCGCGAACGGGGCCTTGCCCGCTATCTTGCCGGCTATCGCCTATCGGGCTGGCATCGGCACCAACACCTGGATCACGCCGCGTATGCCGCGGCAGTGGTACGTGGTGACCTGAGCGATCCGGTGGTGACACCGGCCCTACGTTCGGGGATGACCCCGGTGCGGGTGATGCCCGGGTACCTGCCGGATGAGGAATCTGGCGGGGCGGCCTTGCTGATGTGCTGGACGCCAGGACGAGAGGCAGGCTGAAACCTGCGCTCCCAGGGGGACGAGGTCCTTTTGACCCACTTCATTCCTGCTGGTGCAAAATCCTTAACCCGCTACGTTTTTTACAAGACATTGTAATTAAGATATTTATAAAATTTTTTCGGTTCGATGTCCGACGCTTCCAGACGACGGAAAATTGGCACACCCCTCGCTCTCAGTGAGTCGAACTGCCATGCTTTCTACCCGCACCGTGCTCATTGCCGATGACGACCGCGCCCTGCGCGAAAGTCTGGGCGAAGCCATCGCCGATCTTGGTTGGCAAACGCGCATGGCTGCCAGCGGGGGAGAAGCCATTCACATGCTGGGGCGTGATCGCTGCGACCTGCTGCTGTCGGACGTGGATATGCCCGACATGACCGGCTTCCAACTGCTGTCGTGGATCCATCAGCACCCTCCTGAAATGCCGGTGGTGCTGATGAGCGCGCGCGCGGATGCCCAGCTCCTGGCCCGCGCCAAAGCCGACGGCGCCATCACCCTCCTCTCCAAGCCGGTGCGATTCACCGAGCTGACCACCCTGATTCATCATCTCGCCTGCGAAGGGAACCATCATCATGGCTAAGATCATCGGCATCGACCTCGGTACCACCAACTCCTGCGTCTCGGTCATGGAGGGCGGTGAGGCCGTCGTCATCGCCAACCAGGAAGGCGTTCGCACCACCCCGTCCGTGGTCGGCTTCACCGAATCCGGCGACCGGCTGATCGGCCAGATGGCGCGCAACCAGTCGATCACCAATCCCGAGAACACGGTCTATTCGATCAAGCGCTTCATGGGTCGCCGCCACGCCGAGGTCTCCAGCGAAGAGAAGCTGCTGCCCTACAAGGTGGTCGGCGCCGCTGACGAGCTGGTGAAAGTTGACATCCGCGGCAAGCAGTACACACCGCCCGAAGTCAGCGCGATGATCCTCCAGCACCTCAAGAAGGCCGCTGAGGACTACTTGGGTGAGACCGTCACCGAGGCGGTGATCACGGTGCCGGCGTACTTCAATGACGCCCAGCGCCAAGCCACCAAGGACGCGGGCCAGATCGCCGGGCTCAATGTTCGGCGTATCATCAACGAGCCCACCGCCGCCGCCCTCGCCTACCACATGGACAAGGGCAAGAGCGGCAAGATCGCGATCTTCGATCTCGGTGGCGGTACGTTCGACGTGTCGATCCTCGAAGTCGGTGACGGTGTGGTCGAGGTGCTCGCCACCAACGGCGACACCCACCTGGGCGGCGATGACTTCGACGACGTGGTCATCAACCATCTCGCTGACGAGTTCGCCAAGGCCAACGGCGGCCACGACCTGCGCAAGGACCGCATGGCCCTGCAGCGCCTGAAGGAAGCCGCCGAGACCGCCAAGAAGACCCTGTCCCAGGCGGTCAACGCCCAGGTCAGCCTGCCCTTCATCACCATGGGCAAGGACGGTCAGCCCAAGCACCTCAACACCACCGTTTCCCGCGCCACCTTCGAATCGATCACCAAGAGCCTGATCGAACGCTGCCGGCAGCCCTGCGAAAGCTGCCTCAAGGACGCCAAGCTGTCCACCAAGGACATCGACGAGGTGGTGCTGGTGGGCGGTTCGACGCGCATGCCCAGCGCCCAGCGCATCGCCGAGGAGATCTTCGGCAAGAAGCCCAAGATGGATGTCAACCCGGACGAGGTCGTGGCGGTCGGCGCCGCGGTCCAGGGCGGCGTGCTCACCGGCGAGGTGAAGGACGTGCTGCTGCTCGACGTCACCCCGCTGTCCCTCGGCATCGAGACCGAGGGCGGGATCATGACCATCCTGATCGAGCGCAACACCACCATCCCGACCCAGAAGTCCCAGGTCTTCTCGACCGCCGCCAACAACCAGCCCGCCGTGGACATCTCGGTGTACCAGGGCGAGCGGCGCATGGCCCGCGACAACAAGCAGCTCGGCAAGTTCTCACTCGACGGTATCCCCCCGGCGCCCCGCGGCATGCCCCAGATCGAGGTGACCTTCAGCCTCGACGCCAACGGCATCCTTGAGGTGAAGGCCAAGGACAAGGCCACCGGCAAGGAGCAGCACATCAAGATCCAGGGCTCGTCGGGCCTCTCCAAGGACGAGATTTCACGCATGGTCGACGAGGCCAAGGCCAACGCCGACACCGACGCCAAGAAGGAGTCCCTGGCCAAGGCGCGCAACACCGCCGAGCAACTCTGCCACCAGATGCGCCAGATGATGGACGAGCACAAGGACAAGATCGAGGACGGCGAGAAGACCGCAATTGAGGCCGCCATCGCCACGGTCGAGAGCGCCAAGAATGGCGAGGACACCGCCGCCATCGAAGAGGCCACCAAGCAGCTCGAAGCCGCCGCCCAGACCTTCGGCAAGCGCGTCCACGAGGCCTCGATGCAGAAGGACCAGGCCCAGGGCGCAGCCGGCGGCGCCGGCTGCGGCCCCGAGGGCTGCGGTCCCGAAGGCTGCGACCCGCAGGGCCAGGCCAAGGGCGGCGACAATATCAAAGACGCTGATTTCACCGTTCAGAAGTGACGAAAGGTGGTTGGGGTGGGGTGGTTGGTGGTTGGTGACAACCCACCTCCCACCGCTCCACCGCATCTCACCAGCACGCTTGCATCACCAGACGCCACCAACCACCAACCACCAACCACCCCAAAGGGTTTCACATGTCCAAGACCAAGCTCCAGCCCATCGGCTCCCACGTCATCGTCAGCCGCGCCACCGCGGCCGACAAGTCCACCGGCGGCATCATCATCCCCGAGAAGGGCAAGGAGAAGCCGAAGGAGGGCACCGTGATCGCCGTCGGCCACGGCAAGATCCTCGAAGACGGCAAGCGCCAGATCATGCAGCTCAAGGCTGGCGACAAGGTCCTGTTCTCGTCCTACGCCGGCACCGAGGTCAAGGTTGATGGCCAGGAATACCTGGTCATGGAAGAGACCGACATCTTCGCCGTCGTCGCCTGATCACACTGACGTTGTCATCAACCTGAACGTCGCGGTTGATGGTTCATGGTTGATGGTTCATGGTTTCGATCCAAAGCTTTGCGACGTCGGTGATGTTCACCCGGTGGGTGAGCGCCAGAATCGTTGCAACTC
>JBILDK010000331.1:0-3772 GCA_044352625.1 Planctomycetota bacterium | reverse complement strand
TTATGAAATGCACAGCCCCTGGGCCTATGATGGCTTCGGGCGTTCTTTCGTGGTCGGCATGCTGGCGGATGGCTACCGCGGCAGCGAGTTCGACTTCTGGCGCGATGCCGCCTGGCGCGGGGCCTGGTCGTCCCTGATGGTGCAGGCACCGAATGGCGAGATCCCGGTTGGCGGACGCAGCGTCCAGCATATCTGGAATGAGCCCCAATCAGCGGCGATATGGGAGCGCTACGCCAGTGCCTATGCCCAGGCGGGACGGAGCCAGGAGGCAGGCATGTTCAAACGCGCTGCCTACCTGGCCCTGCGCGAGGCCAATCGCTGGGTTGATGACCAGGGCCGGCCGCAGATCACCAAGAACTGGTACCCACCCCAGAACCGCCACGGCTACATGGGATACAGCAGCTATGCGACCTACGGCCTCCTGGCGGCCTCCATGCTCGCCTCGGCCTGGGCGGCGGCGGAGGACGGCATTCCCGAACGGGCGGCACCGGCGGATCTGGGTGGGTTGCTGGTCCAGGTTCCAGAACTGAGCTCCATCATCGCCCATGCCGATGGCGCGTATGTCAATGATCAGACCCGCGGAGATCAGGAGTTCGATCCGACCGGCCTGGCCCGGGTGCAGCTGCGCGGAGTCCATCCGCAGTTCGGGCCATCCTGTGCCGCCGTCGACGAGCAGGTTGTCGCTGGCAAGACCCCAGGAAAGTCCACCACCACGAAGACCGTCTGGGGCGTTGGTTCCATATGGACGGGGGCCGACGGGGCGCTGGTACGGCTGGCCACGGTACGGGATCCCGGCCTGCGTCTGATCAAACACGAAATCTCAGCGAATGCCGTGTTGTTCGTTGCGGCCGCGGAAATCCCCGGCCCGGGCGGTCCCCACTGGATCGAGGAGACCATTGCGCTGGGCCAGAATCAGGTGCGGGTGAGCGATCGTTGGACTTCGGCCACCGCCGGAACCCTCGCGGTCAGCTATCCGGCCTTGACCACCGATGGGCGCACCGCGACGATCACCACTGTGGACGGGCGCCGCGCCGAACTCCGGCGTCCGGATGCCGCCGGGATCGCTGTCGAGATCACCTCGCCAGCACAAGGTCGCATCACCCGGACCGGCCTCTCCATCAAGCAGCCCAACGGCATGGTCGAACCGCTCCTGCTGCTCGGGGCCGACGATTCCATTGAATTCCTCATCCGTCCAACCAGCTGAAAGATTCCTATGCGTCTGATCGCCACCCTGCCCCTGATCCTCGCCACCGGTCTGGCTGCGGCCGACATCGATTGGCATCGCAGTGCCTTGACCGGTTCCAAGCCGGATGACCAGATCCTCCGCCTGACCATCGGCAACGGTGGCAAGCCCAACGTCCTCGAACGCTGGTGGAGCGGCAAACGGGTGCGCTGGCTGGACGAGGCTGGCACCATGCAGGCTGACGATGTGCGCGGCAGCCTGGTGAACAGCAGCCTCCAGTTCGACATGAACGGCGATGGCCTCTACGACGGCGACGATGACATGAACGTGCGTTGGTGTGATACCGACGGCGATGGGGTACCGGACTTCCAGGCGATCGTCCTGCTGCCAAGCGGCTGGGACGAGACGAAACAGAAATATCGCAATGCCGGCCAGTTTGCCACGATGCGCAGTCTCGATCGGCGTGGTGTGCTGTGGTGGCTGGATTGGAGCAAGCCGAACTTCCACACCGCCTGCTGGGACACCACCGGGACCAGTGCCTGGCTGACCAACTACCACGGCAACAACGATTTCACCAAGAACTGCTTCGCCCCGCACCTGATGGACGATCCCCGCTTATCGTGGGAGAACCCCTTCTCGTTCTTCGACGAGGACGGCGATGGGGTCAGTGACATGAGCGTCCGCTGGGCCACCTACCTGCCGCTGGGTGAACCTCGTTTTACCATTCCACCGAACCTTGAACGGGTCCACGTCTCCTACGATCTCGACAACAGCTCCGGCTATGGCAACGAGACCTCCTATGATCTGACCCTGCAAGGAAACTGGGGGAAGGTTGATTACAGCGCCATGCCCCAGCCCATCCCGGGCTTCGCCGGAAATCCTGTCTTCGATCCCTGCTTCAACCACAACGAATGGCGCCGGCTCACCGCATTGCTGCACATGGACCGGGCCAAGAGCTATGACCAGGCCTTCGCGACCAAATGGAAGGAATGGTGGCTGACGGTCGACGAGGATGGCGATGACCACCGTTGGGAACGGGTCGAGACATATTTCCCATACCGCAAACCGGACGGAAAGCCCCTGGACCTCTTTTCCGTTTCGCCCCTGAAGCAGGACGACGCCAATCCGGGTCCGAGCTGGCATCCCCAATGCGACTCCCTGGGCGATCGCGGGGAATTCGATCTCGACAATTCCGGCGGCGGCAGGCTCTATGTCGGCAAGTTCGACCATAAGCTTCACCTCTACGGCGCGGAATGGGGTGTCTGGCTGGTGGACAAGGACGCCTCATTCCAGGGCGGCTGGAATGCGCAGTCTCGCGAATCCACCAAACCCAGGGCGAAGCAGGTGGGCGAGGTAGTTAAGTACACCGACAGCGATGGCGATGGCTTCATCGACACCATCGCGTTCTCGTATGCCGGCAACGGCACCGTCGACCTGACCATCGCGCTGAAGGATTACGCCCGTGCCGGCGAGGATCCGCAGAAGGCCGAGATCATCGACCCGCGCGCTCTGGGCTGGAAGGGCATGCACGAACTCTACCTCAAGACGGCCAGCGAAGCCTGGGACCAGGCCATGACCATCTATCGTGCCGCCTGGAAGCGCGACCTGACCACGCCGGAACTGGACAAGCTCGCCGCTTCTGCCTCCTTGCGCCAGCGTCAGATGAACGCCTGGTGGATCACCGAAGGCGTCGCGCGGGGCCTGGGACGGCGCATGGCGGATCTCGCCCAACGCCAGCCCGCACAGGCGGACGCCGCCAAGGCCTGCCACCGCTCCTTTTTAGCCGCCCTGTACACGGGTCGTACCGAGGAAGCTGTGCGCATCTTGGCTGCAACGCCGTAACCCTGGGAGGGGCTCGGCTCTCTGCGACAGGGCGTACGACGAGACCGTTTCACTCACTTCGACATTTCGCCCCTCCAACGGCAAAAGTCACTGTCAGATGTGGCCCTCCATCGGTCATAGGCGGTATAAGCATGCGTGACCTCACCGACACAGATTTACTCAACCGTTGGATCACGGGCGACCGCAAGGCCTTCACCGTTCTGACCATCCGCCATCACGAGTTCGTCGCAGCTGCCTGTCGCCGGCAAGCGCCAGCAGGTGATGCAGATGATTGCGTGCAAGCGGTGTTCCTGCTCCTCATGCGCAAACCCCGGGCCGCTGCCCGTTCTCCGGTCCTTGCAGCCTGGCTGCAGCGGGTCGCCTACTACGTTTGCCGAACCGCAAGGCGTGGGGCCGAACGGCGCAAGCACATCGAGATGGCCGGAGCCAGGAGTCAGATCGTGGAATCACCGCCGCATCACCAGGCCTTGGATCATCTCGATGAATGCCTGATGAAGCTGCCCGAGCGGCAACGGACGGCGGTCAGCCTGCACTATCTGGCGGGAAAGACCCCAGAAGAGGTTGCCGTCATCTTGGGTGTCACCCGCGACTATGCCTATCAGCTCATCTGCCGCGGTCTGGGGGCTTTGCGGTCCCGTCTGGCCCAGCGCGGCTTCCCGGTCGGCACCGCCATCTTGGTCAGTTTGTTCGCGACCGAAGCCCAGGCTGCCACGGCGCCATCGCTTTCCGGTCCGCGGTTCACTTTCC
>JBILDK010000330.1:0-3775 GCA_044352625.1 Planctomycetota bacterium | reverse complement strand
CGCTCGCGGTCAGGCTTTCGGCGCAGTGGATGGCGAGGCGGTCTGCCTGGCGTTCGACCTGGTCTACGCCGGGCAGGCCCTTGATAGCGGCGATCACCGCATCCGATTGGTCCACCGCCTGGATGTGCACCACGCGCATCAGGCGCAGGCGCTGGAAGATCTCGTTGAGGCTGCCCTCGGCCATCATGCGGCCCTGTTCGATGATGCCGATGCGGTCGCAGAGCTGGGCCAGTTCGTGCAGGATGTGGGACGAGATGATGATGGTCTTGCCCAGGCGTTGCAGTTCCTTGAGCAGTTCGCGCATCTCGATGCGCGCGCGCGGGTCGAGGCCCGAGGCCGGCTCGTCGAGCAGGAGAAGCTGCGGATCGTGGAGCAGCACGCGGCTGATGGACAGGCGCTGCTTCATGCCGCGCGAGAGACCATCGACCGGCGCATCGACCTTGTCGGTCAGGTCGGTGAGGGCGAGCACGTCGCCCACCAGGCCGTGGCGCTTGGCCATGGGGATGTCGTAGGCCGCGGCGAAGAAGTGCAGGTACTCGCGCACCGAGAGGTCCTCGTACACGCCGAAGAAATCCGGCACATAGCCAATCAGGCGGCGCACCGCGTCGGGCTGCTTGGCCACATCCTGCCCGCCGACCGTGACGATGCCGATGTGGGGGCGGACCAGGGTGGCGAGGACCTTGATGGTCGAGGACTTGCCCGCGCCGTTGGGCCCGATGAAGCCGAACAGGGCGCCCTGGGGAATCTGAAAACTGATGCCTTTGACGGCGGTGAAGCTGCCGTATTTCACCCACAGATTATCGATGCTGACGAAGGTCATGGCGGGTTCTCTGCGGTGAAGGTCCAGGTGCGGTCGAGGATCAGGCCGTCGCTGTCGGTGGTCAGGGCATAGCGCAGGGTACCGGTCCAGTTGGCGCGCAGGGCGGTGGGCGGGTCCAAGAGTGGTCGCAGCCAGTCCGCGGAGTGCCCGCTTCCTTTCACGTCACCATCCTTGGCCGTGATCGTAACAACCGTACCCTGCTCCGCCGCATTCCCGCCCCAACCCGCATGCACGCTCAGCGCCGGGCTCCACTGGCTGACCTGGCGCGCGACGCTGGCGCGGCCGCCCTCCACCTGCCACGCCACCTGGGTCCCGACCCCGTCGCCGCCCCGGCGATAGCCCTGGGGCGGGCGGGTGTCGAGCGCCATCCACGCCGCGTCCCCGGGGGTTTCGGTCAGAGTTCGGCCACTGCCGAGGATGTGCAGGTCCCAGGTGGTGGTGCGCAGCGCCACGCCCTGGGCGTCACGGTCGGTGATGAGCAGGCGGCGGTGATGGTCCGCATTACCCAGGTAGTGCTGGGCCACGGCCAGGGTCGCCCAGGTGGCGGCGGCGGCGGTGAGCGGAAAGGTGATCCAGGTCCAGCGGCGGCGACGGATGAGGCCGAGCAGGAACCACTCCCCCGGGCCGACCATCAGCACGAACACTGCGAAAAGGCCGAGCACTGGCCCAACCGGCACCTGGGCCATGGACTGGGGCCACAACTCGCGGGTGAGGTCGGCGCGGTGTTCGCCTGCGGCCTGCTGGTGGCGATACATGGAGTCCGCCGGGCGCTCGGGCATCCACGCCGCCTCCCCGGCGATGAACTGCTGTCTGGTCTCCGTGGACAATCCCCACAATTCCGCCACCGCCCCGCGCCAGGACGTGGCCTCGCTGGCGGTCGCCGCCAGCACCCGACCCAGGCCAGGATCCGCCACCACCGCGGCGAAATCAGCAGGCACTGGACCAAACAGCGCCAGCCCGCCACCACCGCGGACCCAGGTGATCAGGGCGCTGCGCGAGGCCGCCGATAGTCGAGCGCAGGCCGCCTCATCGAGGCCCACCACATCGCACACCGACCAACCCAGGGCGGTGGTTGGGGCGGCGTCAGCGGGAATGATCACGGTGGCGGTGCGCTCGCGGCCCTCGCCCGGCACCAGCCGTTCAGGTGCCAGGATCGCGGGCAGGGGGCCCTCGCAGCATAGCCCCAGCACCCCGGCCGGGGCCGGCAGCAGGGTGGGCGGATCGAGGTCGCGCACTGTCCCGTCCTCGCTTATCCACGTTGCGTGCACCTCCAGGCCGTTGTTCTCGCCCACCACCGGTGGCAACAGCACCGTGGTGCGGCGCTCGCCCGAGATCACCCAGGCATCGCTGGTCCACGTCAGCAAGGTGGCTGGCCCGTCCACCACGGCCAAGCGCAGACGACCTTCCATCAGCATCGGGCGATCCTGGGTCAGGATCACCTCAAGACGGGTAGGATGTCCGGGGCGCAGCACCACCGGGGTGGCCGTGCGCAGGGTCAACGTTTCGGCGGCATTGAGTCCAGCGCAGCACACCAGCGCAATAGCGAAAAAGAGCCGAGCGATGACCTTCATCCTAAACAACGCAATGAACCGTAGACTTCAGGCGGGGGTAACAGGATGGGGAGGATGGCAAGGATGGAATTCACCGGGACAGTCGACGGCTTCATCCTCCCCATCCTCCCCATCCTGTTCCATTTATCGAACTCACCCAGCGGGTGCGCGCGGAACATGTTCGATAGCTCCGAATCAACGACGGATGCATGCCCCTTGGCCGAGTCCATGGCGTTTCTTAGGTTCATAGCTTGAAACCGTGACGACCAGGGACTTGCGCGCAACTGCCGGTGATGTGCGCTCGCGCATGTTCGAGCCGGTTGGAAACCGGTGGTTCCAGGTTGGCCGGTCAGCGCGGCGGGTCGGTGAACTCCTGCACATCGGGCATCGCCAGCAGGTCGGCGAATTCCTCACCGCGGACCTGGATGACCACGTCGGGCTTTTCCTGTTCGATCAGCGCCCGGGAGGGGAACCACGACCACACCAGCACGGTACGGCGGAAACGTTCGCGGATGAAGGGGCGCAGGCATACGCCCGACGAATCGTGGAAGATCACCGCCGTGGGCAGCGTGGGATCGTCCACTTCCCAGGTCTCGATGTAGTCCATGTCGGGATCCTCGCGCAGCGGGATGCGGCCCTCGCCGGGACGGCCGCCGCGCTGCACCAGGCGCGCGCGCCAGCCGGCGGTGGGCGCCACCAGAGGCACCGTTTCGCGGAACAGGTCGGGATTGCCCATGAAACGTGCGAGGTCGCCGCCGGTCCACTCCGCCGTGGACCAGGTCCAGGCGTCGTCCGCCAGATCGGCTGCCGGGCGCAGGGCGAAGCGCTCACGCAGAGCCTGGGCGATGTGCTGATCGGCAACCCAGGCACCGCGCAGGTTCCAGTGCACATCGTGTTTATAAAACAGTGGCCCCTGGGCTTTCGCTGGGCTGTCGCGCAGCGGTGCACGCAGGTCGAGGTGAGCCACCCCCAAGCGGTCGAAACGGGGCACTATCTGGTCGAGCTTGCCCGGGCGGCCTGGTTCGAGCGGGAATTGGGGAATGAACTCGGGATGGACCGAACGCTTGTCGGGGGTGAGCACCAGCAGGTATTTCTGATCGTTCGCACGCAGCCACGCCACGCGGTCAGCGAGGTTGCGTTCAAAGCCGTCGATCAGCTCGGGCGGGAAGGTCCAGCGATACGCATACTCAAGTTGCCGCTCGCCGCTGTTGCGGTACAGCCAGCCCTGTTCGCCGCGCACCACCGAGAGCGGATTAAAATTGCGGTTGAGCACCAGCAGGTCCACTGACGAGGCAAATGATACCAGATGCATGCGGCCGCGGAACTGGTCGTCGAAATAGCGCTCGAAGGCGCGCGGCCAAGCCTGGACCTCGGCCACGGTGGTGGGCCATTCCGGTGGCGGTGC
>JBILDK010000036.1:0-12430 GCA_044352625.1 Planctomycetota bacterium | reverse complement strand
CTCAGTGAGCTGACCTCGGACGTGCAGCGCAGCCTCGGGTTCTACCGCCAGCAGAACAAGGAGGCGAAGCTCGAGAATCTGGTGATCAGCGGCAGCACCTTCCGCCTGCCCGGCCTGCCCGAGTACATGGCGGAGCGTCTGCGCTACACCGTCAACATCCTTGAGGATCTGGACAAGATCCAGGTGGCCACGGGCCTTGAACGCGACCACTTCATGCTCGATCTGCAGTCCTTGGGCGTCGCCCTGGGTCTGGCGCTCCAGGCCACCGGCGCGGCCAAGGCCAACGTCGATCTGATGCCGAGCCAGATGCAGGTCGAACGCGTGCTGCGCGCCAAGCGCTGGGCGGGTGTTGCCATCGCCACCGCTGTGGCCGTAGTCATAGCCGTTGACTTGGTGGTGATCGGACAGCTCGCTGGGGAAAATGCTCAACTCGCAACAGACGTCAAGAAGGCCTACGGTGATTTCGAAAGCAAACAGAAAGAATCCAAGGCGGCATTGAACATGGTGCCACAAAAAGCCCAGGATTTGAAAGCGTTCGATCCGTATGGCACCCACCAGGGGATCATTTACGGTATCGCCGACCAGGTTCTCGGAGTGGTCCAGGGCATGATCAAGGAGCGCGGCCGGATCAATCCTGAGCCAGCCAGTGAAAAGGATCGCCTGACCGCTCCGTTGATCCAGGCCATGTATTTGCGTTCGCTCGATATCCCCGATTTCAGTTGGAGCGATGAATCAGTGGGGCCGTTCCGCCCCTTGGCCAAGCCGCTGTCCGTCACGCTCGTGGTGAGCATTCCCAAAGAGGCCCGACCCAGCGAAGTCAGCCGTCTGCTGGTCGAACGTCTCCGTGGCGTGCCTCGCCCAGCCGGGGTGGCCGCGCCCGCAAGTGGAGAGGCCCCAAAATTATTCAGCGACGTCCAGGCGACCAGTGAGCGTCCGGATAATGAAACCTATGGTGTGATCGACAAGACCAACATCTCTGAAAAGACTGGCGAACCGGATCCCATTCAAGAGGAGCGCAAGGTCCCCAGCAGCGTGTACACCATTGTCTGCACGGTCGCTGTCCAGGAGGCCAAGTGATGAACAAGATCCAGCCCTACCTGTTCTGGATCGTGGCCGGTGGCGTGGTTCTGATCGAGCTGATTATTCTGGTCCTGATGATGCCGGATGTCGACATGGTCGGCAGTAAGAAGGCGGCACAGGACGCCAAGGCATCCCTGGACACCGAGTTCAAGCACCTCAAGCAACTTGACCAGGCCGCTCAACGTGGTGTGCCCTCCCGTAAGTACGACGCAGAAAACCCCAATGATATCAAGGAACTGACCGACGATTTCCTGGTGACACCGGCGTGGACCTCCGTGCTCGAAAGCCAAGTCGCGCAATACGACACCATGCTCTCGGCGATTAAGTCCTACCTCGGCAATCGTAGCGTGCCGCTGGGCGTGCCGGTAGCGGAAAGCAACGATAAGCAGGTGTGGTACCAGACCTATGAAGGCATTTCCAGTGAGCTGCTGCGTCAATTGCATGAAGAATCGCGCATCATCCTGCCCGTACCGAGCATTGGGCCCACTCGGGAAGGCAAGGCGGTTGATGGGCCGGTGGCCATCGACTACGCCAGTGACACCAAGGCGCGTGAGGTTCTCGGTCTCTATACCAAGGGTGCTGATTTTCCTGATCCCCAGGAACATGCCCTGCTCACGGCCCGGTTTCGCGTCATCGAACAGATTCTCGGCTCTTTGCGCCGGGCAGAAATCAAACATGTCGCCAATCCGGTGGTTGAGAGTCCTGGGGCAAGTGCCACCACTCATGCCCAGATCGTGAGCTTGCGCTGGGATGTCGAGGGCAGCCCAATGTCCGCGAGCCGGGCGACAGGAGCCATGCCACACGGAATGGCACCAGCGGGCATAATGGTTCCTGACATGGATCCGGGTGGTATGCCCGCTGCACCTGGGTCACCGGCCGTCGTTCAAGGTGATGCGGCCGCGCTGGAGCTGGTTGGCCCCATCGCCGCTCACGCCACCGGGCGGCGACTGAGGCTGACCCTCAGCGGCCCACTGCCGACCTTGATGGCAGCCGAAGCCGCCCTTGAACATGGCGATCCCAATGGCCCAGTAGTGGTGGTGACCAGTTTCAGTCTGCAACGGAAGGCCACTTTCGTCATCGGCGAGCGCAAGGGTGTGCCGTCCGAGGTCATGACCGCCAACATCAATCTCCTGGTGCTCGATTTCCGCCGTGCCCTGGAGGCCGTGAGCACGCCTGCTCCCAGCGCACCTGTGGCACCGAAGGTGGGCAAGAGATCCCACTCTTCGCCCCCGGCCGTCAGTCCGCAACCGAAGGAAGGGGAGGAATAGCCCATGAATGCTAAGACACTGTTGCTTGCCCATGGCGAAAAGATCCTCGTCCTGGTCACCGCCGTCCTCTGTGGGTTGGGCATCTATTCGACGATCACCGACGATAGCGTCCGGCCCGCAGGCATCACTGCAGCCGCAATCCGTGAGAAGAACGACGCCATCGACAAGGCGATGAAGGAGGCAGCTGCCCCGCAATTGCTCCCGGTTCCTGGCTACCTCGACAACATGAAGCGGCGGTTTGACAGCCAATTCCCCACCAATGGTCAAATGCCTTGGTTGAGCGCCATGCCCGACCGCGGCCCGGGCGAAGGCACTATTTTGTATGTCTATGAGCTACCGGCCCCGATCGTCGCGGCCCGGGATGTTGCCGGCGTGGTGGAGCTGACGATTAATGCTGCGCCTGCCATCCGGCCAGCCAACCGCCGCGTGGCCGATCTCAACGCAGTGGAGTGGACCTCGCCTACCGGGGGAGTCAGCAGTGCCGCCCATCTCGGATTCCAGATTGAGACGCGCATCGCTGGCCAGGCCTGGAAGCCGCTCAAGAGCAAGCAGGTCGACAATGGGTTGGTGGCGCTTGATGCGACCGGCCACGTTTCCCTGAAGCTTGAGGGCCTGGAGCCCTGGGCCACCCATGAGTTCCGCGCCTCTCTGATTGCCAAGGCCACTGGTTTCCCACTGGATTCCGACGGGAGAAAAGAGGGGGCGGGCACCGTGTTGGTGACCGCTGGTCGAGTCGTTCCCGGCCAGGATATTGATAGCATTCCCTGGGAAAATTGGCTCTCCAGCTTGGAGAGCAAGGATGCTGAGATCACCAAGCGTTTTCTGGTTCCGACCCGCATCCTTCCGCCTGGGACCACCTTGGCAGCTGGCGAATCGGCCTATCAAGGTGCCTTTACCGACCAGGATAAAGTGGCTTCGGTTCAGGTGACCTCGGATGTGCGTTTTGCCCTCGACAAGATCAGCGAGCAGGAGGGGCAGCCCATCGCCCACATCCTGGTGACGCGCCAGCTCAAGGCACCGGCAGGTAACGTGTGGCTTAATGAACCGGTGGCCTTCAAGGTGGCGATTGGCGAAAGCGTAGGCAAAAAAGTGGATGTCATCGACCCGCGCGATGCTGCCGGAAAGCGGAAGTTCCCCTGCGACCTCTCGACACCTTTCGAAGTCCTCGACGTGAAGCGAGACGTTCGTCGCATCTTTTATCATGAGATTCGCGAGGTCACCCGTCAGGGAGGTGTCAAGGGGAAGGACCTGATGGTGGTGACCAAAGACGGACGAACCGACATGGTGATCCTCAGGAACGCGAAGACCGGCATCACCACCGAGCTGGTCAAGCTCGGCTCGCTGCGCCGGCCAACCAAAGAAGGGGCTGTGTTCGATCCCTGGTTTCCTGCTGACATCCAAGAGGAGGAGGAGTTCAAGAAGAACCCGGCAACCTTCCGCATGGCTCTGCTCGAGCCACCAGCGCCGAAAGCTTGGGCCAAGGATGAGGGTCCGCTCGCCAAGCTGCGGGAAGAGCAGCCCGAGGTCGACCAGGATGCGTTTACTACTGACACCGGTTATTTTGAGTTTGCAGATGGTCGCGTGGCTTGGTGGGAACCGCTCAACAAGCGGCTTCATGTTTTTCCCGAGCAAATCGCCGTTGCCGCCGACCCCGTGGCTCCGGGGATCCCGCCAGTCATGCCGCCTTTGCCCTCTAATGAACCACCGACCGGCACCAAGCCGCCCCGGGGCGTTATGCTGCCGGCCGCGATCCCGCCGGTCGTGCCGCCGCCGGGAGCGCGTTAGGAGATAGCCGCCCCGCCACCGTGAGTGACACGAAATGGTGGCGGGCTGCGCCAGTGATTCCAACCCGTGACCTTCCCGTACCCTGTTCGCCTGACTTCTTTACGCCTCGCCGACCTGGAGCGCCTCGTGATGCACCGTCGCACCCTGTCCCTGTCCCCGCTCATGCTGGCTCTTGCACTCGCCCCTGGCGTGTTGCAACCCAATACCTTGCGTGCGGCCGAGGGCGTTGAAACCGCTAGCGGCCGCAGCGTGGCTGCTGACGCATCCCTGGCCGAGGCGCAGGAGCTCTATCGCGATGCCCGGTTCGCCGAGGCCTTGGCCAAAACCGAGGAAGCTCTGCGCCGAAACCCCGAACTTGAAGGCGGGCGCACCCTCAAGTCCAACATCCTGGCAGTCCTGGGTGAACGCGAGGATCGGCTCAAGGCCGTGGCGGATTGGGCCAAGTCCCTTCAGGACATTCACACGCAAGAGGTTGCGGTTCGCATCCGCGGCCTGATCGAGAGTGGCGACAAGGCTTATTCGCGGGGTGATTATGCCAACGCGGAACTCGATTTCGATCGTGCCGAAGTCAGTCTGCGCACGTTTCCCTACTCCTTCGACTGGGGTCAGCTTCCGGCCCAGCTCTCGGGCAAGCGCGCGCAGGCCCAGGCCCAGGCCCGTTCCCAGTCGGTCCAGCGCGATGCCGATTCGCGTGATGCTGCTGTTGACCGTGCCCGCGAACAGGCCCTGCTCCAGGAAGATGCTCTCGCCGCCAAGGTTGATGAGCTCCTTTTCCGCGCCCGTGACGCGTACGAGCGCAAGGATTTCCGCCGCGCTGAACTAGACGCGTGGAACGCATATGAACTTGACCGTCGCCGCGAAGATGCGCGCAAGCTCTACCTGGAAAGCCGGCGTGAAGGTCATGCGTTGTTTGACATTCGCCAAGAGGACGAGCGCTTGGAGCGCGTCGCCCGGGTCAATGAAGAGATCTATCGGTCGATGATTCCTCAGTCGGAGCTCCTGGTCTATCCTGAGGACTGGCAGCGACGCAACCAGCGTAAGCCGCGCGAGATCGGGTCGGTCAAGGAAGAGCCGTGGATGGCTGCCCTCCGCGATAGCTTGGACCAGCGCGTTACGTTTGATTTCCAGGAACAGGCCTTCGAGGATGTGGTGGCTTTCTTGCGTCAGCTCACCGGGGTCAACATTGTGGTTGCCCCCACGGTCCAGGCCAAGGGTGGAGGCAATGTCACTCTAAATGTCAAGGAAATGCGTTTTGGCGACGCCCTGAAATGGGTTCTCGAATTGACCTCGCTGAAGATGGCGATGCAAAACCAAGCCATCTACATCAGTGACGAGGAGATCACCGGAGCTGTCACCTTACGTCTCTATGATGTCGCCGACCTGAGCCAGGCACGGCAGGATTTTGCTGGTCGTGAACTGGCGTTCAATGCCAGCGACAGTGGTGGCGGCATCTTCACCGCCCCCGCGGAGGGAAACGAGCCACCCTCTCCCGACGAATTGGCTGATTTCGTCAAGCGAAACGTAACCCCCACCAAGTGGGAAGATGAGGCCACCGGCTTCGGCATCCAGCCACGTGGCGGCTCGACCCTGTTCATCAGCGCGACCCCAGAGGTCCACAATCAGATTGATCAACTACTCACCAGCTTGCGCAACCAGGATCGTCTCCAGGTCAAGGTTGACGTGCGTATTCTTAATGTGCGCAAGAATTTCTTTGAAGAGATCGGTGTCGACTGGACGGATGGCAACATTCTGCCAGTGAGCAGCGGCAATGGCTATGCCCGTGAAAATCCAGACAATCTTATCGCGGGCAATGTCAACACGGTCAAAGCGTTGCCGGACAACACCGTGGGCTTCAATCAGTTTGGCGCTGCTGGCGCGCGCGGCCTGCAGGCTCAAGGGACGCTTAATGCATTCAATTTCCTCGGGCAGAACCAGTTGAGCATGGTGCTGACAGCGGTGGAAAATGAATCGGACATGCAACAGGTGGCTCAGCCGATGATGGTGTGCTTTAACGGTCAGCGCGCCAATGCGTCCTTCATGACCCAATACGCCTACATCAAATCCTACGATGTCGTGAGTGGCAATCTCGACCCCAAGATTGAGGTCTTGACCTTTGGGGATATCATTGATATCCGGCCGGTGGTCAGCTCTGATCGCAAGTACATCATGATGGAGGTCAAACCCAGCTCAGTTGATCTGATCGGCACGTTCACCGAGACCCTCATTGCTTCCCGCGTGATTGGAAACGGGAACACGGTGGTGGTTTTCGCCCCTATCTTTAGCTATCCCCTTGAATTGCCCAATGTCGAGGTGAAGGGCCTGCGTTCCACCATCATGCTCCCAGACAAGGGTAGTCTGATGCTGGGTGGTTTTCAGAAGTCGATCCGCCAGCGCACCCATGTCGGCATCCCCTTCCTCAGCCATATTCCATTTCTTGGTCGTTTGTTCAGCCGCAACGGCACCTACGATGACAACCGCAAGATTTACTATCTGCTGCACTCAGAGATCCTGAATCTGACCGAGAAAGAAGCCCTGCAGTGAAGCGACAGGGACACGTCACCGTCCTGGCCCATGGCCGGGCATCGAGCACAGGGTCTCCCCTGCGCTGTGGGTGGCTGTCATGCTGTCTGATGGCCGTGGCGTGCAGCGGGGCGCTGTGCGCTGCCGACGCACCTGTCCACGTTCCCGATTCGGTGCATGGTGGCGCCCTGCGCGCCGCCGCTCAGGTTGAATTGCAGGCCGGCCGGCAGGAACGCGCGCGGGATCTGCTGCGTCTCGCCGCCCAGGCCGATGCCTCGCTGCCGATGCGCCATGCCGAGGCGCTGCGCGCTCAGGCCGGCACCGGAGCAGCCGATCGGCTCGTGCTGGCTCAGAGCGCCAATCTCGTCGCCCAGGCCCGGAGCGTCGTGGCTGTGGCTGAAGACTTGGCTCGCCAGGGACGCGGAGAGCAGGCAGCTTCGCTCTTGGAAGCTGCGGCGGCCGTACTGCGTACTGCTGCCGCCCAGGCCACCAGCGGCGAACTGGCCATCGAAGCAACCCGGCTAGGGAATCTTGCCCAGGCGGCTCGCGTTACCTCCACCGGTAATGGCGAGCGCCAGGCTGCAGCGGTGCGCACCACCGCCCACGATGATGCCGCCTTGCGCCAAGCTGGGCTGATGGCCAACAGTGCCGGCACCAGAGCCGAACGTCTGGCGCGAATCGAAGCCATCGAGGCCCGCGGACAGTATCATGCCGCCTTGTCTGCGGCGCGCCTATTGCGTCGCGATCTGCCCAACGATGCGGAAGTCGAAGGGGTCCACGCCCGCTTACTCGACGCCTATCATGAGTCCCTTCGCCTTGACGATCGCCAACGTGCCGATGACCTGAGACAAGAACTGGCGTTGCTCACCGAGTTGTCCATGTTGCCCATGGGCATCGATGGCATGCCGGTTTTTCCCGATGATTGGGAGCGTCGTGGTGATCGTGGAAGTGATCTGGCCGGGTCTCTCCGTATTCCCGATTGGGAGCAGGCCCTGCGTGCGGCCCTGGGCCGACGCACCAGCCTTGAGGTTGAGGGCGCACTGGGCACGGAAGTGCTTGAGGCCATCGCCAAAGAGCAGCGCCTCACCATGGTGATCGATCCCGCCGTGGCTGCTGGCGCCGAAATCCCCATCACGCTGCGCGCGCCGTCGATTCGACTGGATCATGCCCTGACCTGGGTGACCAGTGCCATGGGCACCCGCTGGACGCTGCTCAATGGGGCGATCTATGTAGGTGGCAACCCGACCAGTGAACCGGTGGTTCAGGTCCATGATATCAGCGCGCTGATTTTCAAGGGTGTTGATGCCCCGACGCGTGAAATCGCCTTTTCCGCCTCGGGCGGCCAAGGCGGCAGCCTGTTCAACAATGTCTCGGGCAGCGAGGGCAAGGTCCTCACAGCTGACGAGATCGTGGATCTCATTAAGACTGCGGTCAGCCCCCTGACCTGGGCGGACGATTCAAACAGCGGCATATCCATCCGTGGCAACAACCTCTTGGTGACCGCCCCGGCCTCGGTGCAGCGCCTTCTCACGGAGTTTATACGCGCCCAGGAAGATCAGCAGGTCCTGCAGGTCCGAATCGATGCCCGTTGGCTCGACATAACCGATTCCTTCATTGAAGAAATCGGCGTCGACTGGACCGGTAGCGGCACCCCGTTGTCAACCCAGTACAGCAGCGGCGCATATGGTGAAAGGAGCAATGGCGTAGCCAGTGCCTCGGTCGCCAGTCTCCTTCCTGCCACGGCGATGTCGATCAACCCGGTGACTGCCGGCACCGGATTGATCCTCGCTGCCAAGGTGTTCGGCGTCGATCAGCTCAGCGTGGTGTTGCAGGCGCTGGAGCGCACCGAGAAGGCTCGACTGGTACAACAAAGTGCGGTGACGACGCTCAATGGGGTTCGCGCCAGTGTTTTTGCCGGCACCCAGACGGCCTACATCGCCACCTACAACACCGTCAGCAGCAATCTTGACCCTGAAATCAAGGTGCTCAATACGGGGCTTAATCTTGAGGTTCGGCCGCTGATCAGCGCTGATCGAAAATATGTGACGCTTGAGATTCGGCCGACGGTTGCTGACGTCTCCTTCTTTTCCGAACGCATCAATGCGGTGCGGGTGTGGCAGGGTATCCTGCCTCAAAATCAGGGTGGACAGAATAACACCCAAGATTCAATCGTTACTCAATTTGGGGGTGGCTACCCGATTGAACTGCCCAATGTGTTCCTGCGCACTGCCGGCACATCGGTGAGCATGCCTGACAAAGGCTCGGTGCTCATGGGCGGATTCACCAAGGCCCTTGATGAATTCGCTGTCACCCGCGTGCCCTATCTTGGCAGCCTGCCATTTCTCGGCCGGCTGTTCGGCAAGCGCGGACGCTATAGCGATCATCGCCAACTCTATCTCCTGACGACTGCGACCATCATCTCCTACGACGAACTGGAGGCGAAGCTGTGACTGCTCTCATTACCCGGCCCACCACCCACCTGGCGACTCTGACCCTGACCATGGTGGCCTTGTGCGCCGTGGCCCACGGCGCCGAGACAGGTTCAGACAACGGTGTACGCACCGTCGCCGCTGAAGCCTCTTACAAGGACGGGCTCCGAGCCAAAAACGAAGGGCGTCTGCCCGAGGCGGTGCGTGCGCTCGAAGCCGCCGTTCGTCAGGACCCGGGCAACCCGGCCTATCGCAAGGCCCTGGACGAGGCCACCGCCCTTGTTGGGACAAATCCTGATGGCCGTGCGGTCACCGCCGACCGCTACAGCGATGAATTGCGTGTACGCCAGCAACAGCTGTGGGTCGAGGCCGTGGCCAAGACCGACGATGCCGAACGGCTCATCGCCGCTGGCAAGTACCTTGAAGCGCAGCGCGAGTTGCAACTGGCGCGTACCCGTTTGGAAAGCCTGCCCTTCGCCGACGAACGACGCGAACCACAGCTGCGCAAGGTCGATAGCCTCGCAGCCGAAACCAAGACGCGGCGCGATCAGCAAGAGACCGCGCTCGCCACCAGTCGTGCTCAGGCCGCCCTGCAGCAGCAGGAGGCCCTGCGCGCAATGGGTTTGCAACTCGAACGCGACCGCATCGAGGCGATGTTGGCCCGCGCAGAACGTGCCCGCGACCGTCGTGATTACGACGAATCGATCCTGCTCTGTGAACAGGTGTTGCGGATCAACCGCGCCGATAGCCGGGCCAGCAGCCTCCTTGCCAAAAGCCGTCGTGAACGTCACGCCTATCTACGTCAGGTCACCGCTGACCGTTGGGATGAGGAGCACAAGCTTCTGTCCGAGCAAATCCGCGCAGCCCTGCTCCCGCAGCTCGAAATCATCACCTATTCCAGCGATTGGCCTGAAATCGACGCCAAGCGCAGCGCCCCCACCCGCGGTCTCGAAGAGGGCAAAGGTGAAACGTGGCGCAAGGATCTCGATAACCAGCTTGAGCAAGAGGTTACCCTCGACTTCCAGGAGCAGGATCTCAACGAAGTCGTTTCCTTTCTACAGCGTGTGACCCGTGCCAATATTGTGCTCGACCCGAAGGTGATCGCCGCTCAGCCGCCCCCCATCAGTCTGAATGTCAACAAGATGCGTCTGCGCTATGTGCTGGACCATATCGTCAAGCTTTCCGGCCTGACCTATGCCATGAAAGACGAGGCGCTGTATATTTCCTCGGCTGATGGCGTGCGCGGCGATGCGTTCATGAAGATCTATGACATCCGTGATCTGACCCATGCGCCGCAGAGCTTCCCCGGCCCCGAGCTGGACATTCCTCAGCCCGGTGGACAGGGCGCGGTCATGTTGCCTGCGATCGATTCCGAGAATACGCCAGAGACCGGTGAATTTATCGAGATCATTCGGAAGGTGGTGTCCCCCAACACCTGGGATGCGGCAAAGGGCACGGATATTGGTGAATTCGGTGGCAACATGGTGATCACCCAGACGGCTGATGTGCACAAGGCCGTTGAAGAGCTGCTGCGCGCTCTGCGCAATCAGAAGGGCACCCAGATCCACGTGCGTTGCAAGTTTCTCAACGTCGAGAATTCAGCCCTTGAGCAGATCGGGGTGGACTGGCGCAATTTCACCGGACCCAATCCGGGCAACGGCAACGGCACCGGCACTCAGCCGATTACCGTCATCGGTTCGGGTGGCGCGGCTTTGATACCCGGCACCGAACAGCCCGTCGGCGCCTATTATGGCGATCCCGCCAGCCAAGTCGCTGCTGGTGGTATTGTTAACAACTCCCTGCCAGGCTATGCCGGTGGCCGTGGGTTGACCGCTGGGGTAAATGAAGGCTTGACCATGAACACGCAGTTCTGGCAGGTGGCGAACAACTTCTATGCCAGCGCGGTGATCAACGCGGTCGAAAAGGAACGCAAGGGCAATATCATCTATGAGCCCGACATCACCATGTTCAATGGTCAGCAGGCGCATTTGGTGCAAATGAATCAGCAGTCGTACATCGCTGATTACGACGTGGTTCAGTCCCAGTATCAGCCGGTAGTGACCGTGCTCTCCTACGGCACGGTGCTTGATGTCATGGCCATTGCCTCGGCGGACAAGAAGTACGTGACCATGACCCTGCGTCCGACCAATGCCCAGGTGCGCAACTGGCGCCGCTTTGGCCCTCCGATCGCTGAGGGATCCTTTGCTGGTGGGAATGTCGAGAACTCCAGTACCGCCATCGGTCAGGACGTCTTCGGTTTGGGCGCTGGACTCAACCCCATGCTGGTGCCTAGCTTGGTGTACCAGTCAGTGCGTACCTCGGTGACCATCCCTGATGGCGGCAGTCTGGTGATCGGCGGCATGACCAACGCTGACAGTGAGCGCGTTCACGCTGGCATCCCATTCCTCAGCCACATTCCGTTCCTGGGCCGGTTATTCTCGAGCAATGGCAAGCGCGAGACCCAGTTCCAGACCATGATCGTCATTCAGGCCGATGTGGTGATTTTCGAGGAAGTCGAAAAGAACCTCTGAGTCGCGTCGTAACCAGCGCAAGAATCCCAAGACCCGTGGCGTATTCCGCCACGGGTCGGTTCGTGAAACAGGCTCCTCCTCCATGTCCGATCGTACCGCTCCCGGCGCTGGTTCAGTCGATACCCACGACCATCCCCCCATCAGTTTTCCCGAGGCCGATTGGATGTGGTTTGCGGCGCGTTGCGCCGATCTCTCCATTCCGGATGCCGCCGCACACCGGTCGCAGCTTGAAGCGATCTATGGCCATTTGGTGGGTGTGAATCGCTGGTTCAACTTGACCCGGATTACGGCGCCGCGCGACTACCTGAAGACCCATGTTCTCGACAGTCTGGTGGTCACCACGGATCCGCGACTTCGCCATGCCAGCGAAGGCGACTGGTGCGCTGACCTCGGTTCTGGCGGTGGTTATCCCGGCCTGCCTTTGGCGATTTGGTTTCCGCGCCTGCGCTGGGCCTTGATCGACGCGCGCCGACGCAAGGCCGATTTCCTCCAGGCGGCCGGAACCCTGACCGGGGCCATGGTTCGAGGGGTGCATCTGCGTGGCGCCGACGTGGCGGTGCAGGCCGCCGGGGCGGACCTCCACCACCGCTGTCACATCGTCACCAGCAGGGCCATGGCCCAGGCCGCCGAGGTACTGCGTGAAGCCGCTCCGTTGCTCCAGCGCCATGGCCATTGCCTGATCTTCAAGGGCCCAGCCTTTGACGGCGAGGAACGTGCCGCAGCCAAGGCAGCTTGTCCCAAGCTGGGCTTCCGCTTTGTCAGTGAGCGTCGTGTCGCGCTTGAGGCGGGTGATCCTGAACGCGTCGTGGTTGTCTAT
>JBILDK010000329.1:0-3788 GCA_044352625.1 Planctomycetota bacterium | reverse complement strand
GTGAGCTGTTCCGGGGGCAGGCCGCCGAAGGTCAGGAAGGCGCGGCCGTCGAGGGCCTTGCCGCCACCGCTTTCGAGCAGCGCGGACTCGAAACAGCCATCCGGCATGAGCAGCGGCAGTTTGGCCAGGCCGCCAGCGGCGAGGTCTTTGGCCACCTGCCCGGCGTTGCTTTGGGCGGTGCCGGCGAAATACACCAGCTGTGCGCCGGTCTGGCGGATCTTGGTCACCAGCGAGCGGTAGTTCTGAGCCTTGGGGTCGATGCCCTCAACGCCGGAGACTTTCAGCCCGAGCTTCTCGGCGGCGGGCACGAACACATCGGCCAGGCCCTTGCCGTAGACCTCCTTGTCGTGGAGCACGAACACACTCGTGGCGCCGAGCTCCTTGGCCCATTGCGCGCCCAGTTCGCCCTGCATCCAGTCGCCGGGCACGACGCGGAAGTAGGTCACCTTGCCGGTGGGTCGGTAGACCGCCGGCTCATTGCGCTCGGGCACCGGGCGGGTCAGGCCGACCGCGGTGTTGGCCGGGCTGATCATCACCAGGCCCGCCTGGTTGAGGATGGGCATGGCGATCTTGGCCGCGCCGCTGTTGTAGGTGCCGAGGTAGGCCACCACGCTGGCGTCGGCCACGGCCTTGTTGGCATTGGCGGTCTCGACCGCCGGATCCCACTGGCCGCGCTCGGGCGAGGCGTCGTCCCAGTCGTGATACACGATTGTGGTGCCGCCCACGGCGCCGCCGGCCTGTTCAATCGCCAGTCTGATCCCATTGACGATGGTGGAGGTCTGTGCATTGGCGCTGCCGGTGCGCGGCAGGCTCGACACGATGGTGAGCGTTGCCGGGTCGGCTGCGAAACCGAGTGCGGAAACGAAGGCGAGGGCGAGGACGCGGCGCATGGATGCTCCAGGGGGTCGGCGGCAACCTAGGGGGCCGTTGCCGGACGCCAAGTGCCCTGGGAGCGCAGGCTTTAGCCTGCCGCTCGATGCAGGCTAAAGCCTGCGCTCCCAGGAGAGGGCTACAGATCCCCGCTCAAACGAAGCGCGGTGACGATTTCGGCGGCGGCGGTAGAGCGGTTGAGGCAGTACAGATGCAGGCCCGGGGCCCCGGCGCGCAGCAGCTGGCGGCACAGATCGACGGTGAAGGCCATGCCCGCCTGACGGCAGGCTACCTTGTCGGCGGCCAGCGGTTCAAGCAGGGCACGCAGGTGCGCAGGCAGATCGGCCTGGCACATCGCACAGGCCTTCACCAGGCCGTTCCAGTCGGTCACCGGCCAGATCCCAGGGATTAGGCGCGGCGTATGTCCGAGGTCGGTGGTCAGCGCCGCGCTCAACTCGCTATAGGGCGTGACGCTGAAAAAAAGCTGGGTGATGGCGGCGATGGCGCCACGGCGGAACTTGGTCGCAAGGTGCGCCCAGTCGGCGGCGCGCTCGGCTGCCTCGGGATGCTTTTCAGGAAAGGCCGCGCACAACGCGGCGAAGCGACCATCCGCCTGGATCAAATCGATCAGGTCCACGGCATGGGAGCAGCCGCCATCAGTGGGGATGAAGCGCTCCTGGCCTTTGGGGGGATCGCCGCGCAGGGCGAGCAGGTTCTCGATGCCGGCGCCGTGGTATTCGGCGAGCAGCGCCTCGAGTTCCGCGCGCGTGGCATTGACGCAGGTGAGATGCGCCATCGCGGTGACGCCCCAGCGGGACTGAATGTGCTCAACCACCTCGCGGGTCTTGGCCCGGGTCGACCCGCCCGCGCCATAGGTCACCGAGACGAAATCCGGACCCAGCGGGATCAGCTGGTCGATGCTGTCCTCGAGGGTGTACCAGGCGCGGTCGGATTTGGGCGGGAAGAACTCAAACGACAGGGTGCGGGGCCGCTGGGCGAAAAGCTGGTCAAGGCGCATGCCCCCATGGTGGGCGATCCCGCTCCTGGTCAATATCGTTCTATCGCGATGGACCGATGGATCAGCTAAGCCAGGACAGCCACACCCCGCCGACAGCGATGGCGCAGCCCACGGCGCGATACACCAGGACCTCGCCGCTGCCCACCGCCACGCGTCGGCGCAAAAGCGCCCCGAGCAGCGGCAGGTCGCCGCGCAACGCCCCGGCGAAGGCCAGCAGGCCGCAGCCCGCCACCAGGCTGACCACCGCGAGCGCCACGAGCATGGCCGAATGGTTGAACATGGTGCCGATGATGCTGTAGGTAACCGCCACCAAGCTCACCAGCAGCCCGCCCATGATCACATCACCCAGGCGCAGCTGCATCTCGGCGGTGGGTACGCGGGCAGGAAGATGGTCAATAATGTGGGCCATGACGGCGTCAGTGGAGCGCTGGCGGCGCGGCGCGGCTTCTTGGCGAAGCAAGCTGTCGAGCGTGGCCAAGCGTTCCTCGGCAGCGGCAAGCGTCGGATCCGCGGCGAGCATCGCCCTCAGGGCGGCGTTCTCGGCCGGACCCAGGGCGCCATCGCGGGCACGTTGCAGCAAGCGTTGACGGTCGTCCATGGTCGTTTGCTTAGACGCGGGCGCGGCCTGGGACCGGACAGGCTCAGCCGCCGCCGACCAGCGTCACCACCTCGACCTGGTCGCCCGCCGCCAGGCGATGGCTGGCGTGCGCCGCCCGGCGAACCAATTGCCGGTTGACCTCAACGGCCACGCGGGTCGTCGGAAGATTCAGTGCCACAAGCAGATCCGCCACCGTTGCCGACTCCGGCAGGTCCTGTGGCTGACTATTGACGGTGAGCTGCATGACGGCTCAGGATGGACCCGTTCTGAGCGGTGCCAGCCCCAGCTCACGGGCCTGGTCGCGCACCAGGGGCAGATCATCAGCAGCGATGGCGCGGGCCATGTCGCGTCGACCGAGGCTGAAGAGGGCGACCAGCAGATTGCGGCGGAAGCGCCCGTAGCCCAGGCGGCGGATGGCGCGCCCGGCGAACACCTGGTCGAAGTCTGCTGCCGTGACCGCCAGCAGCCGGGCGTCGTCCTCACTCCCAGCCAGACGCGGATCCGCGGGGCCCTGGGCGAAGCGATTCCACGGGCAGACTTCCTGGCAGAGGTCGCAGCCGAACCACCAGCCCTGGAAACGCTCAGCCAGGGCGCGCGGGATCACCCCCTGATGCTCGATGGTCAGATAGCTGATGCAGCGCTCGGTCAGGCAGCGGCGGCCGGTCAGCGCGGCGGTGGGACAGCGGGTTTCGCACGCGGTGCACGAGCCGCAGCGGTCGGCGCCGTGCCCGGCGTGATGCGGCGCCAGCGTGGCCGTGGTCAGCAGCACGCCCAGAAAACGGAACGAGCCGGCATCCGGGGCGATCACCAGCGCGTTGCGCCCGATCCAGCCAAGGCCCGCGCGTTGCGCCAGGGTGCGTTCGTTGAGCGGTGCGGAATCCACCACTGCGCGGTGGCGGGCATCGGGCGCGAGCGTCTCGCCGGTGCGCTGCAGGGCCAGGCGCAGGCGCACATGGTACTCCTTGCCCGCCGCGTAGCGCGCCCGGCGCAGCGCTCCGTCGCCCGCCTCCGTCTGATAATCCCACGCCGCCACCAGCAGCGAGCGCGTGCCCGGCCACAGCGCGGTGGGATGCAGGCGCAGCTCGCGGCTCTCGGCGATCCAGCCCAGATCCCCCAGGCCATCCGCAATCATCTGTTCAAGCCCCGCCGGATCGAGCCGGTCCGGCGGGGGCGACAGCACCGCCAGCGCGCTCAACCCCTGCGCCGCCGCAGCCTCCCGCACCGTCGCAAACGGGATCGCCCCTGGGAGCGCGGCCGGGCCGGCCGCCCCTGGGAGCGCGGCCGGGCCGGGGGGCGGCCGCC
>JBILDK010000328.1:0-3794 GCA_044352625.1 Planctomycetota bacterium | reverse complement strand
GGGGTCAATCCCTACGAGGAGACGCTCTTCGCGGTGGCCAGCAAGGAACGCGCCCGGGCCATGTTCCAGATCCACGACCTCGAAGACCGCTGCCGTATCGAAGCCATCCACCTGCGCGGTGCCCTAACCGGGGGCAAAGGCAAGGCGGCGGCGGCCGCGATCGAGGCGCGTCTGCGGGGTTATCTGGAGGAGCGCGAAAAGGTCCGCGCCCTGGTCGAGCGCTGTGACAAGGTCATCGCCGAACACGCTGAGTACATCACCAAGTCCGCTGCCCTGGTGGCCATGGCCAAGGTCGAAGCGAAACGCGAACTCAATCCCGGCGTCACCGTGGCCTTCGGCCCGTACCCGGTATTCAGCGTCAACGAAGCGCTCAAATCCACCGTGTTGTACTGCAAGGACGGCCGCGTCGGAGCGTAGTTGGAGCGCTGCCTTCAGCCTAAAAAACGCAAAGGACTCGGCCAAGGGGCATGCATCAGTCGTTGATTCGGAGCTATCGAACATGTTCCGGGATCACCCGCTGGGTGAGTTCGAAAAAAAAGGAACAGGATGGGAATGATGGGGAGGATGAAGCCGTCGAATGTCCCAATGAATTCCATCCTTCCCATTCTGTTAACCCCGTTTGAAGTCTACGGTTTATTGCGTTGATTAGTTTCAACCGATCGGCAGGGCGTAGCGCATCGTGGTGCCGGCTTCGGCGGTGCTGGTGAAGCTCACTTTGCCATGCAGATAGGCTTCGCCGAGCAGCTTGACCGACCAGGTGCCAAGACCGCGGCCAGCGCCCTTGGTCGAGAATGAGCGGGCGAACAACTGCAGCTGCACCGCGCTCGGGATCATTCCGGGATTGTGCACGGTGAAAATGATGGCTCCGTCCGCCTGGGCGCTGGCCAGGGTGACGGTGCCGCCGGGCGCGGTGGCTTCGAGGGCGTTCTTCACCAAGTTGATCAACACCCGCCGCAATAGGGACGGATCGGTAAGCACGGTCGTTTCGAGCACGGGGCCAAGGGTCAGGTGCCGGCCTTCCGCTACATTATGGCCTGCAAACAAGGAACGGATCTGGCGCAGCAGTGGACCGCTGGCGACTTCCTCGGGTCTGACCACGAGATCCCCGGATTCGGCAGCGAGGAGGGTGCGCTGGGCCGTGATCTCCTCAACCAACTGGTCAGTGGTCTGGACCAGCAGGCTGTGGTATTCCGCCGCCGTCTCCGGGGTGGCGGTAGGCAGCAGCCGGGCGAGTCCATTGATCCCGCCGGCGGTATTGAGCACATCGTGGAAGAACAGCCGCTCCAGCGCTTGGCGACGTTTGTCGCCAGCGATGTCGCGCATCGCCACCAGGACAAAGCGATGGCCAGCGATCGCGATTGGCGCGGCAGTGACCTCCAGGTCGAGGGCTTGGCCAGTGCCTGAACCGATAGTCAGGCGCGTCTCGTTTATCGCCTTCACCCCGGTACGCTGGCAGCTGAGAACAGCGCTGACCGCTCCACAGACAGAGCAAGCAACCCCACTGCCGCAACCATCCGCGCCATCGTTGGCATGCTGGCAACCCACCGCCTCGCCTGGCCGCTGACCGATCAACTGCAGCGGGTCAGAGACGCCCAGGGATTCGAGCAGACGCGTGTTCACCGTCAGGATCTGGCGCTGGGCATTAAGCACCATGACCAGGCTGGGAAGCGCATCGATGACACTGATCAGCACCTCATCAGCCAGCACTCTTGCCCGCTCCTGGGCAAGCTCGTCGGGAAGCGCTCGCCCGGTCGGTGCCAGATAGAGCCTTGGTTCGGTGTGCGTCATATGAGGGGGAGCATCAATATCGGGCGATGCGCGGCAATCCTGAACACGAGGGCACTCACGACGCCTCGCCCGGAGCAGACGCGCCGGGCGCGTGGCCCGTCCGCGCACGCAACAACACCAACGCCACCAGCCCCACACCACCCAGCCCGATCGATAGCCACAGCGCGCCTAGGCCCCAGCGCTCCATCGCCACCCCGAAGGCGAAGGGCGCTGCCGCCTGGGTGATGCGCGCCGGCACCATCAGCCAGCCCTGGCGCGCGCCATAGCCGTGAGCGCCGAAGATGACCAGCGGCAGGGTGCCCTTGGCGATGGTGAGGATGCCGTTGCCGGCGCCATGCAGAATGGTGAAGACAAATCCGGCGGAGGCGCCGAACAGCAATAGAATCAGCCCGCCAAGCGGATGCGCGGTCGCCGCCAGCCGGGCGGACAGCAGCGGATGCACCCGGCGCAGCCAGCCGAACTCAAGGATGCGCGCCGCCACCTGGGCCGGACCGACCAGCGCGGCCGCGGTGACGGCGGCAGCGGTGCCGAGACCGGCGACCTGGAGCAACAACGGCAGGTGCGCGGCCATCGCCGTGCTGGTGAACCAGGTGACGGCGAAGGCCACCGCGAGCAGCGCCGCAGCCCACGATGCGCCGCCAGCGGCAGCCTGGCCCGCGGCCGGTGGCGCTGGGGGTGGTCCCGGCCGCGGCAGACGCAGGTGGATGGGCAGGCCGATCAGCAGATGCAGTCCGGCCCAGGCGGCGCATGCCCCACGCCAACCAACCGCGTGTTCCCACCATGCCGTGAGCGGCCAGGCGATGGTGCTGGCGAAACCAGCGATCAGGGTGATGCCGGTGATGGGACCGCGCGCGTCCTGCCCGTGCAAACGGACGAGGGTGGCGAACGCCGCCTCGTACAAGCCGCAACCCATGGCCAGACCCAGCACCGCCCAACCGCTGAAATACCCGACCGGGCCGGTGGCAGTCGCGAGCAGGATGAGCCCGCAGGCGAAGACCGGACTGACCGCAGCCAGCAGGCCACCGCCCCCGCGACGATCGATCCAGCGGCCGGCCGCCGGCCCGAGCAACGCGGCGATGCCCAGGGCCAGCGACAGACCGGCGAAGGGCATCGCCGGCGCCAAGCCCAGCTCGCGGGCCATCGCCGGCGCCAGCACCGCCGGCAGATAGTAGGTCGAACCCCAGGCCAGCGTCTGGGCGAGGCCGAGGCCGACGATCGTGCGCGTGCGCCGGTCCGGCCCGCGCATCGCTGGTCAGCAGCAGCCGGGGGCGCAGCACGCCCCGGGCTTGGCTGCCGCGATGTCCATGCTGGTGATGTAATCGACCGGCGCGCTGCCGCTGGGCAATCCGGCGCGCACCTGCTGATAGAGCGGATCGTCGCCGGCGGTCAGCGTCTCAACGTACGCCGGTTTGGGCGTCAGGGTCGCCTTCACCAGGCCGGCCTCGCGCATCATCCGCGTGAGGTCATCGACCAGCGAGGCGCCGGCGATGCAGCCGACATAGGCGTTGATCGCGCTGGCCACCGCCGCCGGCAGCGGCTTGAGCAGCACGATGTCGCTCACCGCGACTCGACCACCGGGCTTGAGCACCCGCGCGATCTCGCGCCACACCTGGGGCTTATCAGGCGAGAGGTTGATGACGCAGTTGGAGATGACCACATCGACCGATGCGTCGGCCACCGGCAGGTGCTCGATCTCGCCCATGCGGAACTCGACGTTGGCTAGCCCGGTGCGCTGGGTGTAGCCGGCGAGGTTGCTGCGCGCCTTGGCCAGCATGTCGGGGGTCATATCCACACCGATCACGCGACCGCTGGCACCGACCTTGGGCCCGCAGAGAAAGGCGTCGAAGCCGGCCCCGCTGCCCAGGTCGAGGACCACCTCGCCGGCCTTGAGCGCGGCGATGGCGCCGGGATTGCCGCAGGACAGGCCGAGGTTGGCGCCGTCCGGCAGGATGCGGGCGAGTTCGCCAGCGTCGTAGCCAATAGCTTCAGCCAGGGCATTGGGATCT
>JBILDK010000327.1:0-3804 GCA_044352625.1 Planctomycetota bacterium | reverse complement strand
TGCCCAGGGTGAGGTGGCCGTCCTCCATCAGGCCAAGCATGGCGTTCCATAGCTTGGGGTGGGCCTTTTCGATCTCGTCGAACAGCACAATCGAGAGGTAATGGGATTTCACCTGCGGAAACAGCTTGGCGATCTTGCCGTCACCTTCGGCAAAAACCCCGCGACCCTCGGCTTGGGCCTCCTTGTGGTGCCGGTCGAGGTTGTCCTGTGAAAGCATCGGCTCGACATCGTTTCCGACGTAGCCTGGGGGTGAGCCGAACAGCTTGCTGACCGTGAACTCGCTGGCGAACTCCTGGCAGTTGACGCGCACAAACGCACTGCGCTTGCCGAAGATCGCCTCGGCCAGGGCCTTGATCGTCTCGGTCTTGCCCACGCCGGTGGGGCCGAGGAAGAGCAGTGTGAGCAGCGGCCGCTCCTGATTGCGGATGCCGGCGAGGATCTTGCTGAAAGCATCGAGGATCGCGCCGATCGCCAGATCCTGGCCGACCACGCGCTCCCGCAGCATGGCCTCGAAGCGGTTGACCTGTTGCGAGCGGCGGGCCGGGTCGAGGACCTGGCCGGTCCGCTGGGCTTGCTGGGCGTGGGCCATGGGATCCTCCAGACCCAGAGTTATGCACCGCGAGGGTGGACGCAACCCCGTGGATTACATAGCTTACGCGCCTGGCATGCCGTCAAAGTTGCGGCCGTAAAAAATTTCCTGAATTTCCTGAAAAATCCGCTTCTTGGCCTTGGTTGCTTCGCTTTTGGTCATCTTGTTCGTTGCTGAACCACCGTACTCGTAGTGCTCCAGGTCCACCACCTTGCGGAACATCTTGGTGTGGAACAGGTGGTCGGCGTAATTATTGATGTCCACCGCCTGGTAATCGTTCTGGATCTCGCGGCTGATGAAGTTCTGGATCGAGGTGATGGCGTGATCGAGGTAATGCTTGGTGCCCTCGACATCGCGGGTGAAGCCGCGCACGCGGTAGTCGAGAGTCATGACGTCGGCGTCGAAGCTGTGCAGCAGGTAGTTCAGTGCGCGCAGCGGCGAGATCTTCCCGCAGGTCGAAACTTCGATGTCGGCGCGAAAGGTGGCGATGCCGTTAAACGGATGGGATTCTGGATAGGTATGGACGCAGATGTGGCTCTTGTCGAGATGCGCCACCACGTCCCGCGGCGACGGCCCGGGGGCCTCTGGGTTCTCGGGGTCCACCTCGATCGGCTCTTCGCCAATAAGCATGGTCACCGAGGCGCCCTGCGGGTGGTAGTCCTGGCGCGCGATGTTGAGCACGTTGGCGCCGATGATCGCGACCACCTCGGTGAGGATGGTGGTGAGGCGCTCGGCGTTGTACTGCTCGTCGATGTAGTCGATGTAGGCCCGGCGATCGTTGGCGTTGCGCGCGAAGCACACGTCGTACAGGTTGAAGCTCAGGGACTTGGTGAGGTTGTTGAAGCCGTCGAGCTTGAAACGCTTGGTGCGTGTGGACATCACGGGACTTTCGGCCGGAGGCCTGGACGAGTCGGAGTGGATGCATTACGCATCAGGTCGGGTTGGGCAAGTTCAGGCTGCGCCGGGCGGCGCTTGCAGCCAGTCACCGGGCGATGGGATGAGCCCATGCCCGGCAACACCTTCGGCTCCGCCTTCCGCGTCACCACCTTCGGCGAGAGCCATGGCCCAGCGGTGGGGTGCGTGATCGACGGCTGCCCGCCCGGGCTGGTACTTGACCGCGCCGCACTGCAGGCCGTCCTCGACCGCCGTCGCCCCGGTCAGTCCAAGCTGGTCACACCGCGCGATGAGGCCGACCAGGTTGAGATCCTCAGCGGCCTCGACCGCGAGACCGGCCGGACCCTGGGCACGCCGCTGTGCCTGCTGGTGCGCAACCAGGACCAGCGCAGCGGCAGCTACGCCGACTGGTGGCACACCTACCGCCCGAGCCACGCGGACTTCGGCTATGACGCCAAGTACGGCCTGCGCGCCTGGGAGGGCGGTGGGCGCTCGTCGGCCCGCGAGACCGTGGGCCGGGTCGCGGCCGGGGCGGTGGCCGAGCAGGTGCTCGCCGCGCGCTTCCCCGACCTGCGCATCTGCGCCTGGGTCGAACGCGTGCATGCCGTCGATGCCCGCGCCGCGATCGACCCCCTCTCCGTGACCCGCGACGCGGTCGAGGCCAATCCGGTGCGCTGCCCCGATCCCGCCGCCGCTGCCGCGATGGAGCAGGCGATCCTCGCCGCCAAGGCCGCCGGCGACAGCCTCGGCGGCCTGGTACGCCTGGTGATCCAGGGTCTGCCGCCGGGCCTGGGCGAACCGGTGTTCGACAAACTCGATGCCGTTCTCGCCCAGGCCATGCTCAGCCTGCCCGCGTGCAAGGGCGTCGAGTTCGGCAGCGGCTTCAGCGCTGCGGACCTCACCGGCCTTGAGCACAACGACCACTACCACTGGAACGACGGAGTGATGACCACCGCCAGCAACCGCAGCGGTGGCATCCAGGGCGGGATCTCGAACGGCATGCCCCTGGACCTGCGCCTGGTGTTCAAGCCCACGGCCACGGTGCTCAAGCCGCAACCCAGCGCCGATGACGCCGGCAACAATGTGGACCTCCAGGCCAAGGGCCGCCACGATCCCTGCGTGCTGCCCCGGGCGGTGCCCATCGTCGAGGCCATGGCGGCGCTGACCATCTGCGACGCCTGGCTGCGCCAGCGCGGCCAGGTCGGAGATCCCTGGCCCGGCCTCGGCGGACCGCTGCGTCAGAATCCGTAGCGGCAGTCCCCTGATCCCACCCGTTTCGCTGACTCTTCCAGAACCCAACCATCAACCGCAGCGTTTGGGTTAACCCAACCGCCGCGCCTGACGCAACCGCTCGTGGAGCACAGCGGCATCCGGCGCCTGCGGGGCGGCATGGTGGGCGATAAGCCAGCGCGCCAGATGAGCGGGGAAGGCCCACCATGGGCAGACGGTGGCGTCGCTGCGCTGCTGCTCGGCGTCGCCGCCGTACACCACCAGCCGTGCATCGACGCCCAGGGCAGGCAGGGCGGCAGCGGAGGCGAGCCCTGCGAACCAATCGTTGGCGATGGTCTGGCCGCTCTTGATCTCGATCGCCAGGGTCTTGCCGCCGGCTTCGACCAGCAAATCGACCTCGTGGGTGGCGGTGGCGAACAGGTGCAACCGGGCCGAGGAACCCCAATGCGCCAGGGCCTTCATCGCCTCACTCACGATCAGGTTTTCGAACACTCCGCCGCGTTGGGGATGACGGGCCAGGTGGGCGGGATCGGTGATGCCCAGCAGGTGCGATGCCAAGCCTGTATCGCACCAGTACAGCTTGGGGTGTTTCTTCAGCCGCTTGCCGATATTGGTGAACCAGGGCCGGAGGGGCGCGGCGACGAAGCTCGCCTCCAGCACCCCGGCCCAGGCCTTGGCGGTGATCTCGCTGACCCCGGCATCGGCGCCGAGACTGCTCCAGTTGACTGGCGAACCGACCCGCCCGGCGAGCAGGCCGAGGTAGCGCTGGAAAGCATCCAGGTCGCGCAGCGCCGCAATCTGACGCACATCCCGTTCGACATAGGTGGCCAGATAGTCGCTGTGAAAGCGCGCCGCCGGGATGCCGGCCACATGCAGGCGTGGAAAGCCGCCATCAAGCAGGACCCGGTCCAGATCCAAAGGTAAGCCAGCCGCGGCCAATTCGCCCAGACTGAGGGGCAGCAGGCGCAGCACCGCCGTGCGGCCAGCCAGGGACTGGGCAATGGCGCCACGCAGGGCTGGCTGGTGGCTGCCGGTCAGGATCCAGCGTCCGACCTGCTGTGTGCGATCGACATCGACCTGGAGCCAACTGA
>JBILDK010000326.1:0-3805 GCA_044352625.1 Planctomycetota bacterium | reverse complement strand
TCGTCGGCGCCCGCGGCGTCAGACTCCACTCACGATACCTCCAGTATCGCTTCGTTTCGTCTTCCTTGCGGTCACTCGACGATCCCCGCCGTCTCCTCGGTCAGGGGTTTCTGCTCAGGCTCTCAGCTCTTGGTCTTGTAGAGCGCCGCGTGGGTTTCGCGCAGCAGCGCCTTGAGGTCGATGCCGGGGGGCACGCGGCTGGTATCGACCTGGCTGATGGCCTCGTCGGTAGCGAAGCAGCCGGGGAACCAGTGGCCCTTGGATTCGAGCATGTTGTAGCGGAATTCGGCGAAGCTGCGCATATCAAAGCACTTCCACAGGCGACGGAAACGCAGCACCTCGGGGATGTTGATGCCCGAGGGATCACCGATGCATTCCCAGCCCTCCCACGCGCCGGCCGGGTCCTGGCTGATGCGGCCATCCAAGGCCACCTGGGTCGCCAGCTCATTGGCGGTGAGCGGCATCGACACCGGCATCACGCCCAGCGCCTCGCGCACGTGCTCGGGCCGGGTGAGGCCGAAGGTCAGGGTCTGAACCGCCGGGGAACGCAGGCACCAGCGCGCATTCCACTGGATCGGGGTCAGCGGCGCGCACAGCTCGCGCACCAGTGGCGAGGGGTTGTAGAGCTGTCCGCCCTTGTCGTTGGGCGAGATGATGAACACCCCGATGTCCTTGGCTGCGGCATAGGCCACCGCCCCGGCCAGGCGCTGATAGAAATAGTAGTAGTGCAGGTTGACGAAGTTGAACAGACCGGTGGCCAACGCATCCATCACCACGTCGAGCGGCCCGTGGGTGCTGAAGCCGACATCGCCGATCACGCCCTCGGCCTTGAGCCGGTGCAGCTCTTCGATGGCGCCGCCCTTGAGCGTTGCCTCAAGGATACCGCGATGGTTGATGCCATGCCACGCATACAGGTCGATGTGATCGGTTTGCAGGCCCCTGAGCTGCTCATCGATCAACCGGCGTACATCGTCGCGGGTGGTCGGGCAGCCCTTGGTCATCAGGTGGTAGCGTTCACGAGGCACGCGCAGTTCGCGGTTGAGGACCAGGCCGTAGCAGTACTCGCTCTTGCCGTAGCCGTGCGCGGTCTCGATGTGGTTGATGCCCGCATCCAGCGCCATCTGGGTCATGGTCACGCATTCGGCGAGGGTGTCCGCCGGTACCTGATCGCGGGGCGATTCCCAACCGTGGACATAGCGCATGCCGCCCAGGGTGATCACTGAGAGCATTTTCCCGGTGCGGCCGAAGCGGCGGTACTGCATCGGTGGACGGTGATTGCGGATCATGGGCTGTATTCCTCGGACGGTTCGTTGAGGCGCTGCCGGCGCGAGCCCTCGACCCGGGCGGCGACCCAGCCATCGGTGAGGCGCGCTTCGATCAGGGTGCCCGGTGGGACCTCGGCCAGGGTTCGCGCCACCACCCCACCTGGACCGCGCACCACGCTGTAGCCACGGGCGATGACCGCCAGAGGCGAGAGTGCATCGAGTCGGGCGGCGGCCCGGGCGAGGCGGTCCTCGGCCCGGCGCAGGCGGTCATCGCCGGCCTTGACCAGGGCCACTGCCAGCGCACCGGAGCGCTCACGTCGCGCCGCGAGCTGCGTGGCCGGGGCGAGCCCGCGCAGGCGCGCGGCGAGGGCCTCCAGCCGGGTGCGGTCGAGTGTGCCGCGCCGGGCCACGCCCGTCTCCAGCCGCTCGGTCAGTTCGTCGAGGCGCTGGCGGCGCATGGCCACCTGGAAGCCGGGCTGGGCCAGGGCGCGGTGGGTGACGAGCCCAGCCAAGCGTTCGCGCGCCTGGTCGAGCAGGTCGTCGATGGCCCCATCGAGCCGTTCCAGGGCATCTGTGAAGCGTTCGTGCAGTTCCGCCGACACCGGTACCACCAGCTCGCCAGCCTCGGTCGGGGTCTTGGCGCGCACGTCGGCGGCGAGATCGGCCAAGGTCCAATCGGTCTCGTGGCCCACCGCGCTGATCGTCGGCCGCGCCATGGTCGCGAGGCGGCGCACCACGGCCTCCTCGTTGAAAGCCCAGAGATCCTCCAGGCTGCCTCCGCCGCGCCCGCAGATCACCACCTCGACCAGCGGATGCCGGTCGAGCCGATCAAGCGCTGCGACGATCGACGCCGCCGCCCCCGGCCCCTGCACCAGGCACGGCGCATGGACGATGTGCATGCCGGGGAAACGCCGGCGGATTGAATCGAGCAGATCCGCCAGGGCGGCGCTGCCGCTGGCAGTGGCAAGGCCGACCGCGCGTGGCAACAGCGGCAGCGCACGCTTGCGCTCCTCGTCAAACAAACCCTCGGCGGCGAGGCGCTCTTTGAGCGCGGTGAGCTTCGCCAGCAGGTCGCCAGCTCCCGCCAGGCTGATGCGCGTGGCGATGAGCTGGTAGCCGCCGCGTGGCGGATAGACCTCGATCACCCCGCGCACCTCGACCTTGGAGCCCTCGGGCGGCAGCCGCCCCATGCGCGCCACCTGCGATCGCCACATCACCACGCTGACCACCGCACCATCGGCGGGATCCTTAAGCGTGGCGTAGAAATGCCCACTGGCCACGGTTCGGGCCTGGGTCAGTTCGCCGGTCACCACCACCGGTCCCAGTTCCGCCACGGCATCAGAGATGCGACGGGTGAGGGCAGACACGGACAGGGCGCGGTCGTCAGGCACGGGACGGACCATAGGCCATGGCGGTGGTCGGGAAGAGGCGGCGGACCGCAAATGCCGTTCACCAACCACCAACCACCAACCACCAACCACACCTCTTGGCCTCACCCTCTTCGACCCATAGCGTTTCCACCATGACCACCGCTGCGCGCCTTCAGGCCCTCACCGCCGCCCTCGCCACCGTCTATCGTGGGCCAGCCCAGGGCATCGAACTGCTGCTGGTGGCGTTTCTCGCCCGGGGCCACTGTCTGGTTGAGGACATCCCCGGGGTGGGCAAGACCACCCTGGCGCGGGCCTTCGCCGCTGCTGTCGGGGCGCGTTTCAAACGTCTGCAATGTACCCCGGACCTGATGCCCGCCGACATCACCGGGGTGTCGATCTGGGACGAGCGCGACCGTTCCTTTCACTTCCACCAGGGGCCGGTGTTCGCTGACGTGCTGCTCGCCGACGAGCTGAACCGCACCCCGCCGCGCACCCAGTCGGCCCTGCTTGAAGCGCTCAGCGAGGGCCAGGTCACGGTGGATGGCGAGCCGCGCTCGCTGGGCTCGGCGTTCTTCTGCCTCGCGACCCAGAACCCACTTGACCATGCCGGCACCTACCCGCTGCCTGACAGCCAGCGCGACCGCTTTCTATTGAGCTTCCGCCTGGGCTATCCGGATGACGACGGAGAGTTGTCGATCCTGGTCAACGACGGGGCAGAACGTGGCCTGGCCGCTGTGCGCCCGGTGCTAGATGCCGCGATGGTGAAGGAGCTGCGCGCCGCCACCCAGGTGGTGCGGCTCAGCGAAGACGTGCGCCGCTATCTGCTGGCGGTGGTGCGCGCCACGCGCGGGGCCAAGGGGTTGGTGCAAGGCGCCAGTCCGCGTGCGGCGCTCGGCCTGCAACGCGCCTGCCAGGCGCGTGCGGTGCTCCATGGTCGCGATTTCGTGATCCCTGACGATATCCAGGCCCTGGTTGTGCCATGTCTCGCGCATCGCGTGGCGGTGCGCCCCGGCAGTCTCGCCGACGCCGCCATCCAGGCCGTGGTCGAGAGCGTCCCCGTCCCGCGATGAAAGGACCCGCCGCATCTGCGCCCGTCGCCGGCCGTCGCCTCACCCTGCTCGGGTGGCTGGTGGCGGGCGAGTCGGGGCTGCTGCTCTCGTCGCGGTTGTG
>JBILDK010000325.1:0-3806 GCA_044352625.1 Planctomycetota bacterium | reverse complement strand
CGACCTGCTGCCGCAGGAGGAAACGACCATCCCGCTGGAGTTCCTCCTGCCAGAAGGCATCCAGGCGGACTCGTTCACCGGCACCCTGGTCATCAGCGGGTCCAATGTGTCATCCCAAACAATTCCGATCACCGTACGTCGGGAATGAGCCGAGGTCGAGTAATCGTCAAAGCCTTCATCCCCCAATCCGGAGCATCCATGCTGAATAGTGCAACAGCGCCCACGAGCACTCATGAACCTATCAAGGGTCAATGTGTGTCGCCGTAGGGACGGTTCTTTCGGGCCGCCCCGGCACAGATTCGAACTGGATGGCTTCACGCATACAACTCTTCCATCAGGTTCTTACGAGTTGGTTGCTACGTGGATAGGGATGCACAAGCGTGCTGGAGGGATCCATTTCTTGGCGATGGCGCGCATGCGCGCCCGCGTCAACGATCGGGCCATCTGGCTGCGGCGGAGTGCCCTGCGCTAGGCTTCCACCACCAGATCCCGAAACCTGGATATGGCTACGCTAAAGGTCATTCCCCCGCTCGCAGGTCCAATTCCTCTCTGGTTCCATCATATCAACTTCATTCTGAGGTATTATTCATGGTCCGTTCGTCGTTCTGTTCCCTTATTGTCTTTTTGGCCTTGGGGACTGCCATCACTCTGACCGCCGAAGAGCTCATCCCCTCCCCTGGTCACACGACCTACCTCGTGGATCCCGTGGCCGGCGATGACACGGCCCCCGCCGGAAAGCCCTGGAAATCCTTCGCGCCCGTGAACCGCCGGCGCCTGGCCCCCGGTGATCAGGTGGTGATCTCCCCTGGCGTGGAAACCGCCTCCTTGATGCCCTCTGGTGGTGGTACGGCGAAGGAGCCGGTGGTCATTCGCTTCCAGCCGGGCGTCCACATCTTCGCGCCCGAGCAGGCTCAGCGCGAAACCATTTACGCATCCAACTCCACCGACGCGGCCCAGGACATGCCCATCGCCATTCTCATTCGCGACATGCACCACGTGCGCCTGGAAGGCGACACTACGCGACCCTTGCTGCTGGCGGGTGGGCGCATGGTCCAGGTTTTCAACGATCATGCGGAAGACATAACCTATACCAATTTGACCTTCGACCTCCTACGTCCCACGGTGTCGGAATTTCATGTCACCGAAGCTTCAGGAGCCTCGGCAGTCATCATTGTGGCGGAACGCTCCACCTACGTTGTTCGCGATCGGCGCCTGGAATGGACTGGCGATTGGGGCCCCGGGAGTGATGTGCAGGAGGCCATCCCGTCGGAAGGAACGTGTTGGCGGCGCGCTGGCCTGCGCGGCTGGAAGGGATCCGGTCAGGTGGAGGCCACCGCCACAGATTTGGGCAACCGCCGCGTGCGCCTGGAGTTCACTGACGGAGACAGTGGACTCACCGCAGGCCACCAGTACCACCTCACCAGCCGCCATCGCGATCGCGTTGGCGTGCATACGGCACGCAGCTCCCGCATCACCTTTCGCGACTGCACCGTCCACGCTTTGGTGGGCATGGGCTTTGTCAGCCAGTTCACCGACACCATGACCATGGAACGAGTCGATGTGCGGCCTCCTGAGGGCACGGGTAGGACCATGGCCGCCTGGGCCGACATCTTCCAATTCTCGAGCTGCAAGGGTCAGATCACAGTTGATGGCTGCCACTTGTCTGGCATGGGCGACGATGCCATCAATTGCCATGGCACCCACCTGCGGATCATTGAGGCCACTGGTCCCCAGCAGGTGCTGATGCGCTTTATGCACAACCAGACCTACGGCTTCGCCGCCTTTGCGCCGGGTGATGAGGTGGCCGTGGTCAACGCCGGAAACCTGCGTGAATATGCCGGCAATCCTCATCGTCGCGTGACGGCCGTGGAGCAGAAAAACCTCAGGGACTGGGTCGTGACCCTCGACGGTCCGGTGCCCACCTGGCAGAAGGACGACGTCCTCGACAATCTCACGTGGTATCCTGACCTGACGGCAACCAATAACACCATTAGCATGGATCCCGTGCGTGGCTTCCTCATTACCACCCGCGGCAAGGTCTTGGTGGAGGGCAACACCTTCCACCGCTGTCAAATGGCCGGGATTCTGGTGGAAGGCGACGCCGAGGGCTGGTTCGAATCCGGCCCCATCCGCGACCTGACCATCCGCAATAACCGTTTCATCGGCTGCGGCGTAGGCGTCCAGATCAGCCCCCACGCCAGGGTCCGTAAAGCGGGTGAGGCGATCCACGAGAATATCACTATCAGCGGCAATCACTTCGAACGGTGCGGCATTGATGCCCAAAGTGTCCACGGCTTGCGGATCACCGGAAATACGTCGGCCCCCGGACCCCTGTCGGTCACAATAAACCCAAACTGCACCGGCGTGGTCATGGAGGGCAATTCTCCATGATGTGTTGCCTGGCTCTGCTTCTCAACGCCCTCGCCTTGCCTGCAGCCAGCGAAAAAGTTGGCCTCATGCCCTCAGTCCGTCCCCTCCTATGCTTGGTGATGATCCTCTCCTGCTCGGGCTACGCTGCCGAGCCCGACCAGGGCGGTGACCGGTTGCTGACTTCCATTCTGCAGATGCCGTGGACGGCACCGTGGCGGCAGGCCCAGCTCGAGCCTCCGGTGCTGGTGCAGGCCCGGAAGGGGACTACCGAATCGATTCCGCTTCCCGATGTCTGGCATGCAGCCATCCGTCTCGCGGACCGTCGTGTCGGTTACGTGCAATGGTCGACCGATCTTCAGCTCGAGGATCTGGTCCTCGAGGGCGACGTGGCTGATGATCCGCAGATGCTGCTGGTTCGGGGAGTGCCTGATCTGCAGCAGTTTCCCATTCCCCGACCGGGCTCCTCCGCCGTTGCTTCCGGCTGCGTTCCGACCGCCGGCGCGGCGCTCATCGGCTATTGGATCGATCACGGTTTCCCGATGTGGCGGGGCACTGACTCCGAAGCTGGCGGGTTGATGGCCATCACCCGCCGTCTGCGTGCGCGCATGCCGATGATGACCATCCCGGATACGGATGGCTTTACCGACAACGGCATGGACCTGGCCGGAGCCTATGAGGTGCATCTTGCCGCATCGATCATGACAGATGCGAGCCGTGCCGGGTTGCGTGCAAAGGCGGTGGTAATCGGGGTCGATCCTGCGGCTTTGCGTGCTGAGATCCGTATGCGACGCCCCGTCATTCTCTGCGGCGTCCTGCGGGTTCCTCATCGTCCGGGACTTGCCTGGGGACACGCGGTGGTCGGCGTCGGCATCATGCGCCTGTGCGGAGTTGAGATGGTCGGCATCCGCGACAATTTTCTGCCGGCTGCCCCACAGACGATCCGCTGGGTCCCGATCGGCAATTTTTCCAGTATGATGCAGGTCATTCCGGAAGTCCCCTGAGCTGGCCGATGCTCTCGCCGACTTCCCCTTCGAAGTAGATGCTCGCCGTATCGAAGAGGACGAGATCGAGGTTGACGAACAGATCCCGGCCGCATTCATCCTCATGTCGATCATGTTTCCGACCATTGTCGCGCTGGGCATCTGCGGCCTTGGCGACAAAATCGAAATGGGCCTACGCCTTCATCGTCTTGGCGATCATGGGTGGAGCCTTTCTGCAAAAAGGGATCGGGGGATTGCCGATTTCCAGGGCATGTCAGCAGGGTTCATCCCGAAAACCGCAGTTGATGGTTGATGGTTCATGGTTCCGCTCGTTTGCTTCATCGTGGTGGCAATCCACGGCTTCTTCTGGCCAAGGCTCAGTGGTGTTCCAGGACTCGTCGGCCTCAAGACCGGGTCGGGACATTCATTGGTCACGCATCAGCCCGTCAGCCTGCA
>JBILDK010000324.1:0-3817 GCA_044352625.1 Planctomycetota bacterium | reverse complement strand
GGCCAAGCCTGACTCGGAGGATTCGCTGGAACGGCTGGATCCCCCGCGTGGGTCCTGCGGCTGGGCGGCACTCCATGAGCGGATGGTGGGAGGGATCAGTTCATCGAGGAATATCGACCCGGGGGCTAGGACCACGGCCTTCTGCACGCAGTTCTCAAGTTCGCGGATATTTCCCGGCCAGGGATAGGCGATGAGGGTTTCGAGCACATGGCGCGGTACGTCATCCACATTCTTGAAGTTCTGACGGTTGAATTTCTGTAAAAAGTGGTTGATAAGCAGTGGTATGTCCGCAGCGCGCTCGCGCAGCGGCGGAACCACGAGATTGACGACATTGAGTCGGTAGTAGAGGTCTTCACGGAAGCGGCCGGCTTTGACTTCGGCAGCGAGATCGCGATGGGTTGCGGCGATGATGCGCACATCCACCGGAATGGGGATGTGGTCGCCAAGCCGGTTGATGGTACGTTCCTGCAACGTGCGCAGCAGCCGCACCTGGGTTTCCATGCCGAGTTCACCGACCTCGTCGAGAAACAGGGTGCCTCCGTGAGCCACCTCAAAGAGGCCTTTGCGTTCACGATCGGCCCCGGTGAAAGCGCCACGGACATGGCCGAACAGCTCGCTTTCGAGCAGGGTCGGGCTGAGGGCGCCGGCATTGATCGAGACCAGCGGCTTGTGGGCGCGATGCGAGCGCGCATGGATGAGCTTGGCGATCAGCTCCTTGCCGGTTCCAGTTTCGCCCTGCACCACCACCGTTGCAGTGGAGGCGGCGGCGCGCACCGCCGATTGGATCAGCGACGACATGGTGCCACTGACCGAGAGGATGTCGGTCTCGCGCACGTCCACCGAGAGCGCGCCGCGCAGGACTTGGTTTTCTTCTGACAGTTCGCTGACTTCGAGTTGGACGCGAAGCCGGTCCATGACATAGCGGCTGAGCACATCCACGATGAAGGCGGCAGCCTCTTCACTTGCGTGGTGACTGACGAGCAGCACCGCCACCGGCACATTGCCGTCGCGCAACTGACGGGCGACTACCGGCAGGCTGTCAGTGGCGATTGGTGCGGTGGCGGGACCGGCCAGGCTGGCAATCTCGTCGGCGTCCTCGGGCGAGGTGCCACAGATGAAGGTTCCGGCAGGGGTGAGATGACCCGGCAGACAGCGTAGCCATATGCCACCGATGGTCTTCCATGTCTCCACCTCGATCCACAGACGTTCGAGAATAAGTTTGGGTCCGACAGCGGGATCGAGCAGGTGCAGGACTGTGCCGATACGGGTGGGCCAGGTGTGCATGTTGAATCATGTAGCACATGACGGACCATGGTCATGTCATGGTTTGAGCTGCTCGATCGCGTGAATATCGAGCAGCCTCGCCCGATTCCAGGGCGCCCGGCTGATGTCGATGCGGGTGGTTATGGGAGCCATGGTGATCCAGGGGATTGCCAGAGTCTTGTCCAGGGGTTACGCCCTGGGCAATGGCAGTCACCACGCGCATTGATGTGGTCATCCCACGGATAGTCCGCTGGGGCGGGCCGGGGGCCATGGCGTGGCTGGCCGGGGGTGTAGTCCTCAGCGTCCTTTGCGCCCTGCTCCTGACGGTTGGACAGGTCAACGCCATGACCATGTATTGGGTGTTCCTGCCTCTGGTTGTGGTTCAGATCACCGCGTGCGGCTGGGCGGCACGGGCGGTTGCAGAGGATGATCCCCTGTTGGCCAGGGGTTGGTGGTGGGCCTGCGGGAGCGGCGTGCTGACCTTCTCCGGGCATGCGCTCTACGGACTCGACGGCGGGCCGTTTCCAGCCGGACTCGCCCTGCTCTTGTTTATGGGGGCAGGTGTCGTTCTGCTTCTGGCGCTCCTGGCCATGGTCCGTCCACGCCCTGTCATGCGTGAACGTCGTGATCTTCTGCTGGATCTCCTATTGGTGGCCATGGTCGGGTTGGCGATGCTTTGGCGTGGGATCATTGGCGGCAATGAGCTCAGCGACAGGACCATCCTTGTGGGACTTGCCGGTTTTCTTCCGGTGGTCCAACTCGTCGTGGTGTGGGCGGCGTGGTGGGCAAGCGGTTTGCGACGGCGTTCGGCGCGATCCCCCGGGGTTCTCCTGGGGCTCGGGGCTGCCTGCTATGCGGTGGGGGACGTGGCTGCTTTTTTTGACCTCTTATCCGGCCGCAGTGCGGGATTGGTCGCCTTCTGTTCCTGGGTGCTGGGCGTGGCCTGCTTCCCGGCGGCGGCAGCCGCCCAGGTGCTGCTGGGCGCGGCCCAGGCCACCAACACTCAGGCGTCCCATCCGTTCCAGCGCTCGCCTCTGGCGGTCACCGCCGCCCTCGCCCTAGTATTGGTGCTGGCGCTGGTCTTCTTTGCTGACCGACTGCCGCTCACCGATCTGATCATCCTTCTCGCTCTCGTGGTGGTGGTGCTGTTGCGCATCCTTGCCGTGCTCCAGGAGCGCGAACAGTTGACCTTGCGGATTCGCGAAATGCGCGATTCGCTTGAGGCCCGCGTGCGCGAGCGCACCCTTGAGCTTGATCGCAGCAATGCGGGTCTGCGCCAGGAGGTGATCGAACGCCGTCGCATCGAGTCTGCCGAGCGCGAGGCCCGGGCCACCGCCGAGGCCTTGCAGCATGCCTCCCAGGCGGTGAACAGCAGTCTCGATCTTGAGGAGGTGCTTGATCGCATCCTCGGCGTCCTGCGCCAAGCCTTGCCCCATGCCGCGGCGAGCATCATCCTGGTCGATGCTGGGGTGGCGAGGATCCTGCGCCGGCACGGCTGGGAAGCCTCGAATGCTTTTACGCGTTCGTCCTTCCCGGTGTCGGAACATCCTGGACTCGATCGTTTGCTCGCCGCCGGGCGTCCGGTGCAATGGGGCAGCGGCGAGGGTCAGGTCAACGGGCTGGTGCCGCACGAATCCTGGATGCGCAGCGTGGTCGGTGTGCGCCTGCGGTCCCAGGACCAGGCGCTCGGTGCCATCGTCCTCGCCAGCACGGTCGAGGGGGTGTTCGGTCCGCAGCATATTGAGCGGCTTGATGCGTTCAGCGAGCACATGGGCTTGGCTATCGGCAATGCCCGGGTCTTCGCCATGATCAACCGCCGGGCGGTGCGCCTGGCCCAATTAGGCGAGCTCAGTGCGTCGCTGTCGCGCTCCCAGGATCTGCCCACGGTGGAGCGAGTGGCGGTCGAAGGGCTGGCCCAGACGCTTGCGGCGGAACGAGTAGCCCTGTTGCGTCTCGAATCTGCCGGCAATTTGCTGGTAGCAGCGGAGGTGGGGAAGGGGTCTGCCAATCTTTCCGCACATGCCGGAGTTTCTGCGGTGTTGCGCGGAGCGCTCTGGTATGTGGCGCCGGATGCACACCTGTTGGTGGTGCCCGTGCGTTTGCGTGGCGAGACGCTGGCGGTGATTGTGGCCGAGGCACGTCAGGGCGACGGTTTCGCCGCCGAGGATGTCGAACACGCCACCACCATCGCCCATCTGCTCGCTGCGCGCACTGAACAGGCGCGCCTGCTTGCAGGCGAACGCGCTGCCCGCGTCGCTGCCGAAGACGCCAGTCGGCACAAAAGTGAGTTCTTGGCCAACACCACGCACGAGCTGCGCACGCCGCTGACGGGCGTGCTGCTCGCCCTGGATCTGGCGCGAGACGGACTCGACGCGGTGGCCGAATCACAGCGTCAAGATCTGCTGGCTACCGCCCAGTCCTCGGCCCAGCGGCTGCTGGAGACGATCAATGGCATCCTCGACTTGTCCAAGATCGAGGCCGGGCGCATGGAGCCGCAGTTGACGTCCGTGGAGGTCGCGGAGGTGGCAGATGAGGTGCTGAGGACGTTGCTTCC
>JBILDK010000323.1:0-3819 GCA_044352625.1 Planctomycetota bacterium | reverse complement strand
CCAACCACCAACCACCAACCACCAACCACCGCAGGGGCATGCGCCATGACCCTGCTCCCCTGGTCCCGCTTCACGCCCGAGCAGCAACGCGCCGCGTTCCTCATCGACCGGCCGGTGCTCGCCACCGCCGGCGCTGGTGCGGGCAAGACCGCAGTGATGGCGGTGCGCTGGTGCGCGTGCCTGCTCGATCGCCAGGGCGACGGCTTCCTCGCCCCTGACCGCATCCTCGCCCTGGCCTTCACCCGCGAGGCCGCGGGCAACCTGCGGGCCCGGATCGACCGCACGCTGCGGGCGGTGCTCGCGGCGGGGGTGTTTCCGCGCTTGGTGGATGGTGAAGGGGTAAGCGATGTCGAGCTGGGGCCGGAGGCCCGTGCGCACCTGCGCAGCGCGCTTGATGCCTTGGCCGGGGCGCCGATCACCACGGTGGACGGCTTCTGCCTGCAGCTCGCAGCCGAACATGCCGCCGAGCTCGGCCGCGATCCCGAGCTGGCGGTGCCTGACGAACTGGCCTGGGCCGGGGTGCGTGATGCTGCCTGGCGGCGGGTGCGCGCTGCCCAGCTCGCGGCAGAGGGCGGCGATCTGGTGGTGCTCGCCAAGGCCTGGGGCGAGGAACGTGTGCGTAGCCTGGTCGAGGGCCTGGCAGGCCGCGCTTCGGCGCTGCCCGAACCGCTGCTGGTGGCGGCCGATTTCGATCCGGTGGCGCTGCTGCTGGAGCGGCGTCGCCCCCAGCTCGCCCGCGTGGCCGCGGATCTGGACGCGCTGCGCAGCATCGCCAAGGGCGCGCTGGGGGCGGCGCTGGCGGGGATCGCGCCGGTCATGCCCACCGCGCCCAAGCTGCTGATTCCGTGGCTCGCGGGCGTGGACGGGCTGAAGCTCAACGGGGTCAAGGATCCCGCCGCCAAAGAGCTGGTGAACGGGCTGCGCGCCGCGCTGGCCTTTCCCGCCAGCGGAAAAGCTCCGCGCTACGGCAGCCTCGCCTGCCTGCTCGCCTACGATCCGGTGGCCGAGGTCGCGGCTCAGGACCTCGCGCTGCGGACGGCGCGTCTGGCCGGGGCGTGGCTCGCCGCCGCGCACGCCGCCGCCGACGATCGCGGGCTCGCGGGCTTCGCCGCCACCGCCGCCGCCGCCTTGCGCCTGCTTGAGGACCCCGCCATCCGCCGCCGCCTGGCGGGGCGCTGGCGGCACGCGCTGGTGGACGAGGCCCAGGACCTCAACCGTTTGCAAGGTCGGTTGATCGAAGCCTTGGAGGGCACCACGGTGTTCACCGTCGGTGACGGGCGCCAAAGCATTTTCGGTTTTCGCCATGCCGAGCCTGCGGTGTTTGCGCGCTGGCGGGCGCTGCTGCCCGAGCGTGGCGGCGCGGTCTGCGCGTTGGCTGAGAATTTCCGCAGCCATCCCGGCCTGGTGACCCAGGTGGTGGACCTGCTGAGTCAGCCAGCCCTGGTGGCCGACTTCGAGCCCGACCTGATCAAACCCGGTCGTGAGGCCGAAGGCACGGCGCTATGCAGCGCGTGGCAGGTTGAGCCGTACCAAGGCGGTGCGCCCGCCGATCTGCGCCCGCGCACCACCGGGCGCAGCGCAGCCGTGGCGCGGCGCGTGGCGCGGATCATCTGCGCCAGCCTGGCCGCCGGCCGCCCACCCGAGGCCCACGCGATTTTGCTGCGCCATCGTTCGCGCATGCGCCTGTACGCGGCGGCGCTCGAAGCCGCCGGCATACCCTACGATACGGATTTTCCGGTGGGCCTGATCGGCAGCCAGGAATGCCATGACATCGAGGCGGTGCTCCGCTTGGCTTGTGCGCGTCACGACCGCTGGGCGCTGGCGGTGGCGGTGGGCGGGCCGTGGGGCGCGGCGGATCCCGCCGACCGCACACTGCTGGTCGAGGCGCTGGAGGCGGAACCCGCTGCGGGCTGGGCGCTGGTGGCCGAGCGCACGCCCCTCGGCGCGCTGGTGGGTGAGGTCGCCATGATCCTGGCAGAACGCGGGCCTGCGGCGGCGGTGCGCCGGCTCGCGCTCGATGCGCGACTGACGGCGCGCTATGGCGGACTGCCGCTGGCGCGGCGGCGGCTCGCGAACCTGGTGCGCCTTGCCGCCGAGGACGAGCACGCCGGCCGCGAGCTGGATGTGGTGGCGTGGCTGGAGCGCCTGGCCGAGCGTCGTCGTCTGGGGGTTGATGACGCCGAGGCCAGCGGAGCGGCCATCGGCGGCCGGGGTGTGCGCCTGATGACCATCCACGGCGCCAAGGGCCTGGAGTGGCCGGTGGTGCTGCTGCCCGAGCTGGACCAGCCGTTCGGCACCCGCGACCTGTCGGCGCCGGTGGTGGCCCAGGCCGATGGCGAGCGGCTGATCCTCGCCGCCCAGCCCGGCGCCGAAGACGACGAGGAGCTGGAGGTGCGCGGTCTGCGCGCCGAACTGCTCGCCGGTGAAGAGCGCCAGCGCCTGCAGGCCGAGGAGGCGCGGCTGTTCTATGTCGCCCTCACCCGCGCCCGCGATGAACTGCACCTGCTCATCGGTGGCGATGCGCCGCAGACGCCGGATGCAGCAGGACTGTGCGGAGCCATGGCTGACTGGATCGCAGGGGCCGGCTGGACCTGGCAACCGGCGCGCGAGGATCTCGACCAGCCGGGTCCGACGGCGCCTGCTGTCGCGACCGCCGTCGCGCCGCTGCCGGACTTGGTCAGGACCGGCCCGGCCACAGTGCAGGTGCGCGGCGTCACCGCTCTGGCCGAAGCCGCCTGTCCGGCGCCGGCGCCGGTCACGGGCTGGGACCGGGATCTGGCCCAGCGGCTGGGGATCGCGGTCCATGCACTCCTCGCCGAGCACGGCCCGGGCGTTGATCTGCGTTTGGTGACGACAGCCTTGGTTCCGTTGGCGGCGGACCTTGGTCCTGAACGTCACGCCAGGTTGTGCGCCGCCCTGGCGGATCCGGGGTTGTTGCCGGGTTATTGGCAGGCGGCGGCGCGTTTGGTCGAGCAGCCGGTGATCGGCGCGTTGGCTCCGCTGCGCTTGGTTCACGGCATCGCGGATCTGCTGCTACAGGACGCCACGGGGTCGTGGCGGCTGTACGATTGGAAGACCGGTCGCGGGGCCGATCACGCCGCTGCGCAGGTTCAGCTTCAGGCCTATGTGCGGCTGCTGGCGCCGCACCTCGACGGCCCGCTGGTCGAGGCCTGGCTGATTGATGTGGAGGCGCGGCGGCGGATCGCGGTGGATATTGCGCCGGACGACCTTGATCAGGCTTGGGAACGATTGGGCGCGGTCTGGACCTGAGCGCGGCAGGGCGCAGGCTGTGGGCATGACGCATGCATTCCTGCGCTTCACGGGCCTTGTCGGTCTGCTGAGCCTGTCGACCGGCTGCGCCTCGCTGGTCAGTCGCTCACATCCCAACCACGACCGCTATTACGCGGGCGTGAAGCAGGACTGGCGCGACCTCAGCATTGATCCGTGGTACAGCCAGAGCCTGGATCTGGTGGATCTGCCGTTGTCGGCGGTGGGGGATACGCTGTTGTTGCCCTGGGATCTGATTGTGCGCGATGAGCATCAAGGGCCGGAGGGGGAGGTGGTGGAGGCGAAGTCGAAGCCGGAGCCGGTTGTGGTGGTGCCGATGGTGGCGCCGGTGCCGCAGACTGCGACTGGGACGGTCGTGGTTCCAGCGCCGCCCTGATCGACTGGGGTGTGGACTGGGCGTGGGGGGCGACCATGGTCGGGCCATGCGTACCGCCATCACGACTGCTGACGCTCCTGCTGCCATCGGGCCCTATAGCCAGGCGGTGCGTCACGGCGGGTATGTGTGGTGCTCGGGTCAGCTCGGGCTTGATA
>JBILDK010000035.1:0-12534 GCA_044352625.1 Planctomycetota bacterium | reverse complement strand
GGCGCCGTTCTTCCAGGCTTTGCGCACCTGTCTCGACCGCCTTGCCCCGACCCGTCGCGAACGCCCGCGCATTGCCCTGCTCAGTCCGGGGCCCGGGGCCGAGACCTATTTCGAGCAGGCCTATCTTGCCCAGCATCTCGGCTACGAACTGGTCCAGGGCGACGACCTGACCGTGCGCGACGGCCGGGTGCTGCTCAAGACCCTGGGCGGGTTGGTGCCACTGGACGTGCTGCTGCGCCGGCTGGCGGACGAATGGTGCGATCCGCTGGAGCTGCGCGCCGACTCCTCGCTTGGCGTGCTGGGCCTGGTCGGTGCGGTGCGCCAAGGTTCGATCGGCTTGGCCAACGCCCTGGGCTCCGGTTTGGCCGAAAATCCGGCGTGGCTGAATGCCGGGGAGGCCCTGGCCCGCGCCATGCTTGGCGAACACCTGCTGCTGCCGCCAGTACCCACCGCCGTGGGCAGCACCGCGTTGCACGCCGCCCTTGCCGATCCTGCGCGTCACCTCATCCGCCCGGCCTTCACCAACCGCGGCCGCTCCTGGCGACTGGATCGTCTCGATGCGGATGAGCAGCGCCGACTCGTGGCCGAGATCGAATGCCGGCCCCATGCGTGGATCAGTCAGCAGCGGGTGGTGCCCAGCACTGCTCCCGTGATGCTGGCGGATGGTTCGCTGGCGGCGCGGCATGTGGTCCTGCGCCTGTTTGCGGTGCGCGACGGTTCATGCTGGACGGTGATGCCCGGCGGGCTTGCCCGGACCTTCGCCCCAGAGGAAGCGGTGGACGGATTCCTCGGCCGCAGCGGCGGGGCCAAGGACGTGTGGGTGCTCAGTGAGGGTGCCGTTGCGGACGTGGGCCTGCTGCCCGCGAGCGACGGCCCGATCGAGCTGCGCCGGGGCGGCCCCGACCTGCCCAGCCGCGTGGCCGACAACCTGTTCTGGCTCGGGCGCTACGCCGAACGGGTCGAGGACACCACCCGTCTGGTGCGCTCGGCGGTGGCCTGCCTCGCGGAGGACACCGAACTGGGCGGCCCAGCAGCGGTCCAGGCTCATCTCGCGTTGCTGCGCCGCTTCGGCCAGCCGGTGGACGAGCTTGATGCCCCAGGAGCCGAGGCCCGTGTGCTGCTGCTCGCCTCCGACCCTGACGCCAGCGGCCTGAGCGGACTGCAAGGTCATCTGCGCCGCACTGCTGCAGCGGTCCGCGACCGGCTCTCGGCCGACACCTGGCGCACCCTCGCCGCCCTCGACCAACAGCTCGGCGGCACGGTCGGCGAACCGGATGCCAACCAGATTCTGTCGCGGCTGAACAGCACCATCATTGCCTGCGCTGCCCTTGCCGGCATGGGCCGTGAGAACACCACGCGCGGACCGGGCTGGCGATTTCTCGACCTCGGGCGCCGGCTGGAACGCGCCGCCTTCACCGCCGACCTGCTCCACGCCGCGTTGTGCGACGACCGCGAGGCTGGTTCCCACGCGCTGCTCACTGCCCTGCTGCATGTGGCTGACAGCGCCATCACCTACCGTGCGCGCTATCGCGCCGACTTGCGGCCGGTGGCGGTCCTCGACCTGCTCTGCACCGACGCCACCAACCCCCGTGCGATCGCCTTCCAGGTCGCCCAGATCCAGGAGCACGTCGAACGCCTGCCACAAGAAGAAGGCCGCGCCCTGCCCAGCCCGGCGGTGCGCCTGGCCACTCGCCTGGCCGCTGACGTGCGCCTGGCTGATCCCATGCTGCTCAGCGCCGACCCCGATGCGCTCAGCGATCTGCTCAGCCGGATCACCGAGGACTGCACGACCCTTTCGGCCGCGGTCACCACCACGTATCTCGCCCACAGCGCCCCGGCGCGGCAGTGGGCCCAAGGCTGACCTGTGCGCCGCTATCTCCTGCGACATTTGACCTCGTACCATTACAGCCTTCCGGTGACGGTGTCGCACAACGTGGCGCACCTCCACCCGCGCGAGGAATCCACCCAACAGGTCCGTGCCTTCAACCTGAGCATCTCGCCCCAGCCGCTCACGGTGGAGGTCCGCCGCGATGCCTGGGGCAACCGGGTTGATGCCTTCGTCATCCAGGAACCGCACCTCGCCCTGGAGGTCGCCGCCGGCTGCACCGTGACCGTTGATCCGCACCGGCCGCCCCAGCCCGGCGATACCCCGGCGTGGTCCACCATCGCCAGCGCGATCCTGCCCATGGAGGTCGCCGAGTTCCGCTTCGACTCGCCGCTGATCCCCTGCGCTCCGGCGCTGCGCGCCTTTGCCCGCGAGGTGGTCGCCCCGGACGCCACCATCCTCGCGGCCGGCCTGGCGCTGAACCAGGCGGTGTTCCGACGCTTCATCTACGATCCCCGCGCCACCACCGTCGAGACCCCGGTGCTCAAGGCCCTCGACCTGCGCCGGGGCGTGTGCCAGGATTTCGCAGGCGTGCTCATCGGCTGTCTGCGCAGCCTCGGCCTGCCCGCACGCTACATCAGCGGCTATCTCGAAACCTCGCCCCCGGCGGGCCAGCAGCGCCTGGTGGGCGCCGATGCCAGCCACGCCTGGGCCCAGGTATGGTGCGGCGCCCAGACCGGCTGGATCGACCTCGACCCGACCAACAACTGCATCCCCGGCGAGCGCCACATCACCGCCGCCCGAGGTCGCGACTTCGGCGACGTCTCGCCCCTCAAAGGCATGGTCCTCGGCGGCGGCAACGCCGAAGTCCGGGTCGCCGTGGACGTGATCCCCGACGACGAACCAACCCATTTCCAAGCCCAACAGCAACAGCAGTAGCCGCACCCTGGGAGCGCAGGCTTCAGCCTGCATGTCTACTCGATGCAGGCTAAAGCCTGCGCTCCCAGGCTGCGCTCCCAGCCCGGCTCAGCCCGATCCGGTGATCTCGGCTTCGCCCTTGGCGGTGCCGGTGGCGGCGAAGTAGTATTTGGGGCGGATGATCGGGGTGCCCTTGCCGCCGCGGGCTTCGCAGCGTTCATAGACGATCTGGGCCGCGATGCCGACCACGCGCGAGAGGCCGAACAGGACGGTGTAGTACTCGGGATTGCTCAGGCCGCAGGCCATCAGCAGGCTGCCGCTGGCGCTGTCCACGTTGGGATGCGGGTCGGAGATCTTGGGATTCTCCTTCAGCACCTTGGGGCCGACCTCCGCCAGCAGTTTGACCATCTTGAAGTTGGTGTCATTGGGGCAGAGTTGCTCGCCGACCTGGCGCAGCACGCGGGCGCGGGGGTCCTCGACGCGCAACACTGCGTGGCCGAAGCCGTAGACCACTTCCTTTTTCGCCAGCTTGTCGCGCAGCATCTTCTCGACGTCGGCGGCTTCGAAGGTCGGACCGAGGCGGCCGACGCAGTCCTGGATGAACTCCAGGCATTCCTGGTTGGCCTTGCCGTGCAGCGGACCGGCGAGGGCGGCCATGGCCCCGACCATGGCCTCGTACATGTCGGCTTTGCCGGACGCGATGGCCTTGCCGGTGAAGGTCGAGAGGTTGCCGCCGCCGTGGTCGAGATGGGTGATGTGGAACGGCCGCATGAGCTTGACCAGGCGCGCATCCTGGGCCGGGGTGTGCCCGGGGATGCCGAGCATGTACACGAAGTTCTCCATGTACCCGAGGTCCTCGCGCGGCGGGATGGGATCGCCCCAGCCTTCGCGGATGCGGAAGATCGCCGCCACCGCCACCGGGATCTGGGCGATCAGGTCGATGGCCTGGCGACGATAGTCCTTGGTCGGGTTGACCATGCCCATGACCGACAGGGCGGTGAGCATCCACTTCATCGGGTGGCCCTTGCGCGGCAGCACCTTGAGGGCGAAGGCCACAGACGGGTCGAGGTGTTGGCGGTCCTTGATGAGCTGATCGAACTCGTGGCGGTCCTCGGCACTCGGCCAACGCTTATAGAGCAGCAGGTAGATCACGTCCTCGGGGTCGCGGTCGCTGATCGCCTCGACCGGGTTACCGACATAGAAGAGCCCCTTGTCGGCCTCGACCTGACTGGTGGTGCAATAGCCCACCGGCACGCCGCGCAGGCCAGTTTCAAGGCTCTCCTTGGTGATCTGCAACGAGACCTGGATGCTGGTAGCGGGCTGGCTCATGGGGCATTCCTTTGGCGAGCCGAAGCATGCGTGCTGCCCCAACTAGGGTCAATACTCTGTCGCAGCATCCCGCCCCGGCGCTGCACACGCACTTGTGCGGAGATCTGTGCGTGGACCATCTCCATTTCATGACTGCCACTCTCTATACCCGCGTGGCGCTGCGCGCCTGGGAATGCCGCAGCGCGGCGGGAGATGCAGCAGCAGCGTGGGCCGCCGTGGCGAGCCGATCCAGTGCCTTGCGCCACGTGCCGGGGCGCGGCTGGTGCGGAGTGGTCAACGCGGCGGGAGGCGATCCGGTCGGAATGCTGCATGCAGCTGCCCATGGACCATGGACGGCGCTGGCCCAAGGGGTTGGCCTCCCGGCGCTGGGCCTGAGTGCGAGCAAAGGCGATCCCTGGGCCCTCGACCGGGCCTTGAACAAGCAACCTGCGGCCTGGCTCAGCGCGGATGGCGCGGCAGTCAATCAGGCGGTGGCGGCGCGCCTGGGGATCCGTCACTATGTTCCCTGCGCGGTGGCGGCGGCGTGTTCAACCGGGATCTATGCGCTGCTTTCTGCCGCCGACTTGATCGAGCGCGGGCATTGTGCCCAAGGTCTCGCAGGGGCGGTGGATGGTGATCTGCCGCCGTGGCTGGCGGCAGGGTTTGCGTCGATGGGCGTGTTGTGCGGGGATCGGCGACCGGTGGCATTTGGCGGCTTGATGCAGGCCGAAGCCTGCGCCCCCGAGGTTCTGGGAGCGCAGGCTTCAGCCTGCTTCGCGAACTCATCGCAACAGGCTGAAGCGTGCGCCCCCGGGGAGGCCACCGGATTCGCCCCGGCGGCGGGGGCAGGGGTGCTGGCGCTGGAGGAAGATGGGCCATGGCGGCTGGCGGCCGGGGTGCGCCTGGGTGATGCAGGGCACGAGACGCACTTCACCGATCCACGGACCTTGACCACGGCGCTGGCTGCGCTGTGGGTGGCCCTGCCCAACCCCGACCTGATCGTGACCCACGGTACCGGCACCGCTGCCGGCGATGCCTATGAAGCTGCCGGACTGATGGCGGGACCCTGGCGCCGGGCCGAACAGGTGAGCATGAAGCCGATCCTCGGCCACTGCCTGGGGGCGAGTGGCGCGGTGGAGTTGGCGGCGGCCTGCTGCGCGCCGGTCCGGCGGCTGTGGAAGCTCAGCCTGGGCTTCGGCGGGCACTTGGCAGCGGTGGCGCTGGCGCGAACCTGACCCCCGGGTGTATCACCTGGGCCGAACCCCCTGCGTGCGGCCCTGCTGCCCTTCGCAGCACGGACGGCGACCATTACCCCGCCATTTGGAGTCGAACCATGAGTCAGAACGATCAGGACCTTCCCGACCTCGCCGATTCGATCGCGCAGATGGCCGAGACCACCACCGCCGCCGATCTGGTGCGTAAGCAGGGCCAGAACAAGAAGGTGAAGGTCATCAGCGAACGCAAGCTGATGGAGTGGATCGATGCATTGCTGCGCAAGCACCTCGCCGGTCGCGCCGACTCGTTTAGCGACAGCGAAAAAGAGGCCCTCCTCAAGAATACCCAAGACGAGCTCGCCCGCCGCATCCAACGCGAACAAGTCAGCGAGTTTGAACGCCAACGCGTGCAACGCGAACTCGACGCGGCCGTGTCCCAACTTTCGACCGCCGCCGCCGACCAGGGCAACCAGGCTGAGATCGCGACCGCCATTGCTGCCCTCAAGGCCCAGGCCGATGCCGCCGAGCTGGCCCGTGACGAGGTCCAACAGGACAACTATGAACTCCAGGACCAGCTCCAGGAGAAGCTCGCCCTGCTCGGCACCACCATCGCTGAAAAAGAGAAGCTGCGCGAGACCGTGCGCGGGCAGATGCGACGCTCCACCGGCCTGGTCGAAGGCGTCCTCGGTCTCGACAACGCGTATTACGCAGGCCGCCACGCCGAGCAAAACCCAGTATCTGATGACGCCTCGGACGACGAGCAGTTCTACCACGACTTCGACATCGGTGCCAAGGTCATCAACAGCCTGCACGAGGATCTGCTCAAACTGCGCAAGATCACCGCCAAGGTCGGCAGCGCCGACACCGCCCAGGACCAGCGTCTGCTCGCCGCCGACCTCGAACTGCTTGCCCAGCTCAAGTCCGGCAGCGTCTCGGCGCTCGACGTGGCCGCTCCGGTGGCAGGCCTGATCGAGGCCCTCGACGGCGCACGCGCCGAGACCGAGCACCTCCAATCAGCCATCGCCGAGGCCACCGGCGCCCCTGCCCAGAGCACGATCAGCGCCCTGCCCGATCCCGATGGCGAGCCGGCCCAGGTCATCGCTGGGGCTACGGCCGTGGCCCGTGAACTCGCTGCTGAACTCGCCCGCAACCGTGGCCGACTGGTGGCCCTCAAGCAGATCGCTGACGAGGCCGATGCCGCGCGCAATCTGGGCGAAGACGAGATCCAGCACGTGCTCACCGCGCTCGCCGCGCCCGATGCCGCCGCGGCCGCCATCGCTGCCCAGGCGTTGCGCGCCGAGGTCCACTCTGCGACGGCCGCGGTCCAACAGGCCCAGGCCGCCCTGGCCGCCGCCCGGGCCGACGCGGATCGCGCCCAGGCCGACGCGGATCGCGCCCAGGCCGAGGTCCACATCGCCCGCGCGGAATCAGCGCGCCTCACCGGCGAGGCGGAACAGTCCCGCCACCGCGCCGACGCTTTGCGTGGCGTATCCCAGGCTCTGATCGCCGGGGCCAAGGGTGACGACCGCCTGGCCGACCATGCCGCCGACCTCTCCTTGTCGCTCGATGAAGCTGAAGCCCCCGCCAACCTTGAACAGCAGGTGACCGCTGCCGCCGCCGCCCTGGTGGAGCGCAAGCGTGAACTGCTTGCCGAACTCGAACTGGCCCGCGCCGAGGTCGACACCCTGCGCAATGACGCCAATGTCAGCAACCGCGAGCTGGCCACCGCCCAGGCCCGCCTTGAGCAACTGCGCCGCGACGCCGACGACGCCAACGCCCAGGCCCGCGCCGCCCGCGAGGAGGCCATCCAGGCCGCCGCCGACACCGACCGTCAACGCGCCGAGATCGCACGGGTCAGCGCCGCACTGGATGAGCGCCTACGTCAAGAACGTCGCTTGGCCGAGGAGGTCGCCCAGGCCTGTGCCAACGATCAGGCCCTTGCCGGAGCCGGCGGCGGACTCACCGCCGCCCTCGCCGCCCCGCGCAGCGAGGATGGCGGCCATGTTTCGGTCCAGGCCGAACTGCACCGCGCCGTTGCCACCCTGGTGGCCCGTCAGCAGGGCGCCCAGCAGGAAACCACCCGCATCCGCGAGGACGCCGGGGCCACCCGCGTCGCTCTGGCTGACCTGCATCAGGCTGCAGCCCGCGCTCTGACCCAGGCCAGCGCCGATGACGAAGGCCTCCAGGAAGAGGCTCGCCGCATCGAGACCGCCCTCGCCGGTCTGCCCAGCGATGCGCCATTGCCCGCCGATCACCACCGCCATCTGGTGGACTCCCTCAGCCGCCTAGCCGAGCGTAGCGTCGCCCTGGTGGCAGAACGCGATGAGATCGCCGCCCACGGCAAAGAGATCATCCAGACCCTGACCAAGCAGCGCGAGGCCCGCGAAGCCGAGCTCAAGGAGCTGCGCGCCGAGCACACCCGGACCGCCGCCCATGTCGGCGATCTGACCCGCCGCGCCCAGAATGGAGAAAGCTCGACCCGCCGCCTGGCCGAGGCCCTCTCCCACCTTGCCGCTGCCGCCGCCAGCGGCCCCACGGTGCAGGGCCTACCCCCAGCCCAAGAGGTGGACGAGCCGCGTGTCGACCTTGAACTGGCCCTCAGCCAACTGCCCGCCGAAGGTGAAGAAGGCATCACGGTTCCACCCGACACCGCCGAGCTGCTGGCCGAAGCCGGCAAGCGCATCGCCCAGGCGGTGGCCAATCGCCAAGCCGCCGCCGTAGCTGCCCTCGCCAAGGCCGAGGCCGAGGCGCGCACCCTGCGCACCGAGGTTCAGGAGCAGTCCAGCAACTCCAGCCGCTTTACCAATGATCTGGGCACCCTGCGCTCCCTGAATAACGAACTACGTGCCCATATCGCCGCGGCCAAGACTGCCGAGGAACGACTTGAGGGCGAACTGGCCAAGGCTTTGGCCAACGTGTCTGAACGGGATCGCTTGCTGGCGGAGGTTCGCCGCGAGGTTGAATCCGCCCAGCAGGGCCACGTCGCAGCGATGACCGAGCTGAGCCTGCGCAAGGCCGAGAGCGATGGCCTGCGCACCCAACTCAGTCTGGCCAGCGAACAACTGCTCCAGGCCCAGGGCCGGCTCGATGAAGTCGATGCCCGTGGCGGAGCCGCCGGCGATAACGTGCGCGACGAGGTACACCTGCTGCGCAAGGACCTGTCCCGAGGGCAGGAGGCGCAACGCCGCGCCGAGGCTGCCGCCCATCAGGCCAACGAACGTGCTGAATCCAGCGAAGCCAAGCTGAGGCGCCAACGCGACGAGTTCACCCGCTGCTTGGAGGAACGCGACCAGGTCATCCTCGAAAAGGACCGGGTGCTCGACGACATGACCCGCGGACGCATTGATGCCCAGGGCATGCGCGCGCAGATCGAAAGCCTTACCGCCAAACTGGCAGCGGCCAGCGATCGCCTCAAAGTGCTTGAGAGCAGCCACGGCGAGCGCACCTCAACCGACGAAGTCGGTCGCGAGATTGAGCGCATGCAGCAGGAGCGTGACCACTTGCGCGAGCTGAAGCGTGGACTTGAAGGCGACCTGGCCGAAGTGGCGAGCGTTAACGAAGAATTCAAGACGCAACTCGACGAAAAGCGCAAGGAACTGTACCAGGTACGGGAGGAGGCCAGCCGCGAAATCACCGAAGAGCGCAGCCGCAACGTCGCCTTGCGCGAAGAATTCGCCAAGCTTAAAGAAGAAGTTATCGGCTTGCGCGCCCGCCTCCGCCGCCTCTCGGGCAATGGCACCGGACCCCTCTGAACGCAGCAATACGCACATCAGGTGATCGCAGACAGCCGGTAACCACCGACTGATCACTTCCGCGGGGAGCGCGTGAACGTCCGCAAGGAACGTGGTCTGCGCAACCTGCGGTCGGCTGATTGCGAATTGGAATGACGACGCTTACCGCACCAAGCCGTTGGCAGTCTGAATCAGCTCATCGGCTACCTGGAAGGCCTTGCTGTTCGACTGGAAACTGCGCTGGGCGAGAATCAGGCGGACATATTCGCTGGCCATGTCCACGTTGGAACCTTCAAGCGCACTGCCGGTGATGGCGTTGCTGCCTTCGGCGCCGGGGGCGACATAGACCGGATCGCCGGAATTGGGTGAGACATCCCACAGGCTCTCACCCAACCGATCGAGTCCGGCGCGATTGGCGAAGACCGCCAGCCCGATCTGATGACCGGTGGCGGACATGGCCTGGGTGCGGCCGTTGGAATAGGTGCCGAGGATGTTGCCCTGGTCGTCGACTTTTGTGCCGGTGAGAAAACCAGCCGCATAACCGGTGCCGTCTTGGGCATCGACCAGGCCATCGCCAGCGAATCCAGACAACTGACCGACAGCATAGGACACGGTCGAGGCACCCCCCACCTCCCAGGTGGTGTCGAGCGTGCCACCGGGATCGCTCACCAGATTGCCCGTGGCCGAGAAGGTGTAACCGCGCACCACCCCGTTGGTCACGGTGCCGCCGATCGGTTGGCCCGCCACCAGATCCCAGGTGCGGTTGCCGGCAGCATCGACCCCGGCATTAAAAAAACGCGCGCCAACCGTGTGCTGGGTGCCATCTGCGGTGAACAGTTTGAGATCGGTGGATACCGCATCGGGGACCTGACGGACGAGGTTCCAGTCATACACCCCGCCAGCAGTGTGCTGCCAGGCATTGGCACTGGCATCATCACGAGCGGCCGGTGGCGCAGTCTCGCCCAGGAACACGCCAAGCTCGGCCCCGGTGCTGGCAGCCTTGATCACCACCTGGCCATTTTCGATGCTCGCAGTGGCGAAGCTGGTACTGCCGGAGGAAAGCACTTGATTGAGTTCACTCACCACGTCACCCATCGTCGCCCCGGGATTCAGGGTCATGGCCCCGGCAAACGCCGTGCCGTCAGGTTGTGTGCCGAACACATTCACCGTCACCGGCGCGTTGTGTGGGGCTCGCGCCAGCGTGGTCTCCGACAATGGTGTCGAGACGGTGGCGGCGCTGCGGTCATCGCTGCGCTCGACGCGAAACAGGCTCGACAGCCGGTCACCGTGCAGCGGACGGAAGGCCTCCGGCGGCAGATTGCCACCCAGGGTTAGCTCCGAGGTCGCATTGGCTGCCATGCGGTCGACCCGGGTGATGGGCTGGCCGAGGGTGTTGAGCACCCGGTTGCCGGTGGCGATGTCCACCAGATTGGGCACCCCACCAGCCTGTCCCGAATCGAAAGCAAAATTGCCGACCCGGGTGTAGACCTCGTTGCCATTGACCTGCTGCAGGCGGAAAAATCCATCACCCGTGATGGCCATGTCGAGGTCACGACCGGTGGCGTTGATCGCGCCCTGACCCATGTTGTTGATGATGGTCGACACCGCGACGCCCTGCCCAACCTGATCGGAATTCACGCCTCCAATGGTGCCGCGGGGAGATTGAGCCCCGGCATCGGTGCGATAAAAAGTGTCGGCAAAGTCCGTACGACTGCTCTTGAACCCATTGGTGACGGTGTTCGCAAGGTTGTTGGCCGTGACATCGAGCATCGTCTGGGACGCGCGCATGCCTGAAAGGCTGGAATCGTACGCGGTAATCATACTGACCGGCACGCACATGGCGTGCCGGTCAGGGAACAGACCATTACCGCCGATCGATCTCGGCCTCGGCTGCGAGCCAGTCCTCGTGCTCGAAACCAGGGGCGAAGCCACGGGCCGCGGCGCGGTAATAGGCTGCCGTGCTGATCTGGGCGATGCGGGTCTCGGCTGAAGGGCGCTCCATCGCCTTGGCGGCGACGGGCTTGGCTGCCACCGGCTTGGCTGCCACCGGCTTGGCTGCCACCGGCTTGGCTGCCACGGGCTTGGCTGCCACCGGCTTGGTGGCGACCGGGGCAAGCGCCGGCTTTGCAGCGGTAGCGGCGCTGGTGGACTTCGCCGTGGGTTTGGCGGGGGACTTCTTCTCGGCCATGGGACTACTCCTTGTGGCCGTTAAGCTAACACCCCTATAGCTTGGGATCAAGTCTGCAGCGTACCGGATGGTTCTGGGGTACCCCCTTGTCAGAGGATGGGATCCGGATTACGACACGCTCCTCGCCATGTGCGGGTGTAGCTCAATGGTAGAGCGCCTGCTTCCCAAGCAGGACACGAGGGTTCGATTCCCTTCACCCGCTCCACATCCTTTTAGATTCACGCCACCATGCCTTTGCAATCGATCCCGGTGGTCATGCCCTGGCAGCTGGGTACAGCGGTGGATGCACCCATCCATACGACCAGCGTGCAAGCGGTCGCCACCACGCCCCAGGCGGCCGTCGCCGTGTCCAAGCTCTTGGTGAATGCCCAGGCGCAGATGCGCCATGCCGGCAAGTCCGCCACCGTGCTGCTTGATCGCGCCAAGACCGGGGCTCCGGGCGCGCTCGTGACCGGTCCCTATTTCTACGTATTCAATGCCGGCGGCACCATTGCGCATTTCGCCTTCCCGGCGCGTCTCGACCAGGAGATCGGCGAGCGCTTGGAACAGACGCTGGCAGGGCTTGATGCCACGCGTACCCAGGGCCTGCTGCTCGACTGTGTGCATCTGACCTACATTAATTCCAAAGGACTGGGCGCCCTGGCTGGTTCCAGCTCACGCCTCAACCTGCATCTCTTCCGCGTGCCAGAGCCGATCAAGAAGGTGTTTGCGATGACCGGCCTTGATCACCTGATCGCCCTTCACGAGGACCTCACTTCGGCGGTGATGGCCCTGGTCGCGGCACACCTTGCCAAAACGCAGCATAGCGCCTGATCACATAACCGCGTAAAAGCCCTGACTCCGCGTTCTGTCCCGCCTCCTGGGTGGGGCCGACCAGTTGGCATGGCGCGACCGCCCGCTATCCTGCGCACCCCATCGCGCCGGAACCCCATGAGCACCTCTCAGCCGTCCCTTGCCAACGCCATCGCCTATCACGACGGCGCCTGGAAACCCCTGCCCGAATGTTTGGTGCCGATCAATTTGCACGCGCTGCAGTATGGCACCGGATGTTTTGAGGGCATTCGCGGCTACTGGGACGGCGACCGCATCAACCTGCTGTTTCTGCGTGAACATTTCGCGCGCCTGAACCGCAATGCGCGCCTGTTGCAGATGTCTGGACCCAGCGTGGATGAGATGTGCGCCATCGCCTGCGAGGCGGTCACCCGCAATGCGCCGACCCAGAATATTTATCTGCGTCCGGTGGTCTATAAAAAAGGCCTGGGGCTGGGTCCGGTACTCACAGGCGTGCCCGACGGGTACATGACCTATCTCATCGCCCTGGGCGATTATCTTGATACCAGCAAGGGCCTC
>JBILDK010000034.1:0-12615 GCA_044352625.1 Planctomycetota bacterium | reverse complement strand
CGCCTGTTCCTCCCCGCTCCCCCGCACTAGGGGATTGAGACGCGATGATTGCACCGCTGGGTTGGACGGTCAGGTAGTTCCTCCCCGCTCCCCCGCACTAGGGGATTGAGACGTGGCCGCGGTGTGGCCGGTGCAGGAGCGATGTTCCTCCCCGCTCCCCCGCACTAGGGGATTGAGACCGCTTGTCAAGTGGGTGGGTTTAGTGATGGCTTCCGTTCCTCCCCGCTCCCCCGCACTAGGGGATTGAGACGCGCTCCATCGCCTCGTTGGGTTCAGGCTGCTTGCAGTTCCTCCCCGCTCCCCCGCACTAGGGGATTGAGACCCTTGCGCGTGGTGCGCGGGTTGTGGGTGTGGGTGTTCCTCCCCGCTCCCCCGCACTAGGGGATTGAGACCCATTAGCAAACCGCGCAGCGCAATCAATTGCCGGTTCCTCCCCGCTCCCCCGCACTAGGGGATTGAGACGGCACGGGCTAGGGCGATGCCTGCCCAGTCGTGGCGTTCCTCCCCGCTCCCCCGCACTAGGGGATTGAGACTGCGAGGCTCACGAAGAGCCTTCATGGCCCATGCGTTCCTCCCCGCTCCCCCGCACTAGGGGATTGAGACTGAGTGCCATACGCTCACGTTTGTCCTTACAACCGGTTCCTCCCCGCTCCCCCGCACTAGGGGATTGAGACACGGTATTCAGTGGCATAATACTGCCCGGCTGTGGGTTCCTCCCCGCTCCCCCGCACTAGGGGATTGAGACGCCTGACCGTCGATGCATGCGTCTTGTTCCCGGCGTTCCTCCCCGCTCCCCCGCACTAGGGGATTGAGACGCAGCGCACCACGATTCCAGCAACCTTGATTTCCTTGTTCCTCCCCGCTCCCCCGCACTAGGGGATTGAGACTACAGACCCATGATCTAGGTCTAACGTGCCACAAGTTCCTCCCCGCTCCCCCGCACTAGGGGATTGAGACTTACGGACGAATCCTGTTGCGACAGGGATTGGTTCCTCCCCGCTCCCCCGCACTAGGGGATTGAGACGTCTTGTAAGTACGGATGGTTTCTTCATACGATTGTTCCTCCCCGCTCCCCCGCACTAGGGGATTGAGACTTGCGGCTCACGCGCAGAACTGTTCCCTTGTGAATGGTTCCTCCCCGCTCCCCCGCACTAGGGGATTGACGAATGGCTCGCAGGGTTGGAGACAGACTGACACTGCGCGGCCTTCGCGGACCTTCATGTCCGGGCTTGCGGATTACCCCGAGCACCTGGGTCAATGTCGCCCGCAATGATGGCATCCGGCAGGCAATCCCCGCGTCGACCCCTTAAAACCCGATTTGCCCCTGTATGGTCCAGGTGCGGCCGATGGTCGACGGTGCAGCCTGTTCCAGGTCCCGGGTCAGGACCAGGGTCGTGGTGCTGTAAACCTGTTCGCCGCCTTGGTCGAGGAGGTCCATGACCGCCACGCGGATCAGGCCATCGCCGGACCAGAAGCGCCAGCCGAGGGTGGCGTCAAGCGCGGTGTACTCGGGGATGGTCTGGACGCCGACGTACCCGATTTGGGAGAGATCGCTGTTGCCGATGGAGAACGCCTCGCGCGCTGAGACGTAGCGTCCGACCACGCCGGCGAGCAGGGGACCGCGGTCGGTGTTGCAGCCGAGGCTGGCCTTGAACCGCGGCGGACCATTGATGTCGCGAGGCAAAACCCGGGCAAAGCGGAACAAGGTGCCGCCGCTCACCGGGTCGATGAAACCCGGGCTGGCGTACACAATCGGATCAGTGAAATGGAATTCCTGCCAGGTGGCGTTGGTCCACAGCACCGCCGGGCTGTCGCCCAGACGGATCTTGCCCTCGCCATCGATCCCGCCGAGGAGCGCCGGATTGTCCACATTGGTGTAGGCCAGGAACGGGCCCGGCTGGCGGGTCACGTCGGGGCCGCTACCCAGCCAGCGATACCAGTTCGCCTGCATTGCCGCTGGCGAGAGCGGCATGGGCAGGATCAGGCCGTTGGCGCGGCTGAGGAACGAACCCAGGCCGGTGCTGGCATCGAGGTCGGACCAGCGCTTGCGCCAGGCAAGTTCGAGGGCGTGGACCTTTTCGGCGCGGATGTCTGGATCGGCGGCGAAGTACAGTTCGCGGATCTGGGTCTCAAGCGGCGCGGGATTGCGATAGCCCGACGAATACGAGAGCAGTACGTATTGGGTGCGGTCGGGGATGAGGTTGACCGCGAGGCGCGGCGACCAGTTGGCGTCCACCACGCTGTGATCGTCATAGCGCAATCCGGCGGTGAGGGCCAGCCAGCTTGCCGGGGTCCACTGGTCCTCGGCAAAGACCGCGCGGTTGGTGATGTCGACCCGGGTCCATGAAGCGTCATTGAGGTAGTCGCCGTCGCCCCACAGGTTGGAGGTCGAACGCCACACTCTGTATTCGCCGCCAAAGGACACCGTATTACCTGCGCTGGAGAGATTGATCTGGGCGCGGGCCACGTCCTCCATCGAGTCAAAGCCGGCCTGGATGTAGCGCCAATCGCGAGTCGGGTCGTAGATGGATTTCTGGCCCTGATACACCCGATCCGACCAGCGCCGCCGGTAGCGTGCATCCAGCACCGGGCCGCGCAGGCGCAGCACCAGATCGTTCCAGTCGGTGGTGGTGTCGTTGCTGCCCAGGTCGTAGTCGTCCACCAGTTCCCAGGTCGATTGGCGCTGGCCCTTCCAGGTGCCCTCCAGGCGGTGGTCCCGAGGCAGCAGCACGCCGAGCGTGGAGGTCCAATGCCCCGTCGCCATGTCCGCGGTGGAGGTGCCGCCGGTACGCGCCGAGGGCACCACGGGTACCGGGCTGACCGTCCCCGGCAGATCGTCGAGCGCGGTACCACCGACGCTGAACCGGTAATAGCCCCAGGTGCCCAATGGGCCCATGCCCGTGCCATCCGCCTCGTAGCGGCCATAGTCACCGATGGCGCTGTTCAGCCACAGGCGATGCTGGTGATCGGCCTGGCGTTCCTGGATGGCGATGACCCCGCCGAACGCGTTTGCGCCATAGGCCACCGAGGACGGGCCCTTGATGATCTCAAGGCTGCGCACCGCGCTCTGGTGCACCGCGCCAATCCAGGTCACGGCGCCGAATTCCTCCTGACGCAGCTCTTCGCCGTCCACCTGGACTTGGATGCGGTTGTTGTTGAGCGCGTTCCAGCCGTTGAGGCCGACATCGTATTGGCCGTGGCGGCTCTGATACACGTCGACGCCGGGAACGTAGCGCAGACGGTCGGGAATCGTGGTGGCCGGGGTGTTGACCAAATCGGCGGCGGTGAGCACGGTCACTGGCTGGGGAGCGGTTTCTACGCGTTGACGCCGCCGTGACACCGCTTCGACCCAGCCCGACTCGTCCAGCAACGCGGCATCATCGAGCGGGGTGGCGACGTCGGCAGCGGTCACGCCGCCAGCGAGGGCGAGGAGCAGCGGGACGACTACACGACATGGCGCGGACATGACCGAGCATTGTTCGTGTTCCGGCCCCGGACGTCAATGGTCACCATGCGTCAGAATCGTCGAGGGATTCGCCCAGCCAGCGCGTCGCCGCGTCGAGCGCGGGCAGGCCGCGGTGGCGCCACGGGGCAAGAATGCCAAAATACGCAGCGTCCTGCAGTCGGGCGAAGGGTCGTTCGTGGGCGAGACGCGCCAATCGGGGCAGGGTGCGATCGGCAAGCGCAGCGAGCACCGCAAGATCGGTGACGATGTCGGCGGGCAGGGCCTCGTCCTCGAGATCGAGCACCCGCGTCACGCGCAGATACGTGGTGGGCAGGTGCAGGTGGTCAAGCCAATGTTCAAGCCGCGCACGGCGATCGATTCCCGGGCCGGTGGGTAGCGGCTCAGCCTCCTCGCCGGGACCCGCCAGGGTCAGGTGCAGCAGGCGATGCTCGCAGCGGTGCAGATGCAGGCGGATCTCAGCGAGGTGTTCAAGCCAACGGCGGAACACCGGGGCGAAGGCCGGATCGCCGGGTCCCCTGGCAGGGCAGGCGAGGTCCAGATCCACCACCCAGCGTTCAACCGAGCGCGCAAAGGCCCCCAGGCAGCGCAGCAGGTCATCGGCCGATTCGGGGAAGCCGTCAGGCGCTGACATCGAGGGATGGGTTCATGGGCGGCATATCCGGTACCCGCGGCGGGCCCTGGGTCATCCCGGCCGCGTCGCTTCCCGCCAGCGCCTGCGCGCTCGCGGTTTGATAGGTCACGTTTGCTCCCGGTGGCGCGGCGATCAGATCCACCGCGCGGTCGAGGGGCGGATTTGGTTTGGACGCGCGCGGCCGAGTGGCGGTCGGGCTGATCACGGCATCCAGGCGTTGGCGGATGGTATCGACCATGGTGGGATGGTACCGTGAGCGGCAGCCAGCGCCAACCCCTGGACGCCCCCTTCCGCCCCGGTGAAGGCGGTCTAGCATCCGCCCACCACCGTGACCGACGATCCGTTTAGCCGATTCCGCGGAGAGGTTCCCCGTCCCGTTCAGCCTGCTAACGCGGCTGGCGAGGATAGCGGCGGCTTGTTCCGGGCCGGGTCTACGGCAGGGATCATGACCGAGGCCGAACTGTCGGCGGCGATCGAACGCATTCCCTCGATGCCGCTGATCGTTACCCAGTTGTTGACCAAGGTCGGCAACGCCGCCTCGACGTCGAACAGCGACCTTGAAGTGCTCATCAAGCAGGACTTGGCCATCGCCGCGCGGCTGCTCAAACTTGTCAACAGTCCGTTCTTTGGTCTCGGCCGGCAGGTCGACTCGATCGGCGAGGCGGTGCAGATCGTTGGCTTTTCGTCGCTCAAGTGCCTGGTGATCGCGGCCTCCACCGCCAACATCCTGGCAGTGGATCTCTCGCCCTACGGTTTCGCCGACAAGGGGCTGTGGAAGAACGCCGTGGCTACCGCGGCCGTGGCCCGCGCCGTGGCCCTGCGCGCCAAGGTCAGCCAGGGTGATTCTGAGACCTATTTCGCCGCGGCGCTGCTGCGCGACATCGGCATGCTGGTGCTCAGTCCATTTCTGGCCCAGCGCCAGGTGCGGCTCAGCGCCCAGCGTGATGCGAAGGATCGCGATGTGCAGCGGCGTGAGCGCAACATCCTTGGCTTCGACCATTGCGGCGCGGGCGAACGGGTGGCGGACAAGTGGACCTTGCCAGCCTCGATCCGATTGTGCATTTCGCATCATCACCGCATTCCACCCACCGCCAAGGTCGAGGAACTGCGCTTGCTCGCCTCGGTGCGACTGGCTGAGCGTCTGGTCTACGCGGCCGGCATTGGCATGGCCAAGGATCATCCCTTTGATATTCACCTTGAGCCCGTGCTGATTCATGCTTCTGGACTCGATGCCAGCCGCTTCGAGGACCTGGTGCGGGAGCTTCCGCAGATCGTCAAGACCGCCGAGATGTAAGCCGGGGCCAGGGTGGATCGAGCACCGGCTCGACCAGAGGCAATCAAATCCACGCCTTCCCGGCCGGTAAGATATCCCGCTTGAACGCATCCTTGTAGATGTGGTGCGCCATCAGGTACCACGCGTGCAGGGCACACACCATCAGCTCATAGCCCGCAATCTTGGTCCACAGCTTGGCCTGGTCTGGCGGCACGAAGTGAGCGATGACAAGCAGGATGAACCCAAGCAGGAGCAGGCTGAACAAGGCCGCCAGGGCTCCGTTGATGCGCAGCGCGGCGAACCACAGAATGGCGGTGAACAGTGTCCAGGCCACCAGGTACAGTCCGAGTTCGTGAGGCGTCACGGTGAAGAAGCCGGCCTTGTTACCAATCAGCATCAGCACCAGGCTGATCCAGAAGCTGCCGTAGGCGGTGAACGCGCAGTAACCGAAGTTGTTGCCCGAGGAGCGCTCCTGCAAACCAGCGATGAATTGGGCGACACCGCCAAAAACCAGGCCGAGCCAGATGACCGGGCCCATCTCCATCCAGCCTACATTGTGGAATTGCAGCACCAGGGTGGTCAGGCCGAAGCCACCCAGGCCGACCACTGCGGGGTTGCCAAGGATGATCGGTTTATAGGTGCTGTACGTGCTCATGAAGGCTCCGGTGTAAGGTGGGTAAAAATACTAATAGGCAATAAGTATAAAGCCGCATCGTACGTGGCTTCTAAGCTATAACGCACATGGATCCAGATCCATTTGTTCCGGTTATCCCAAACGCCGCGGTTGATGGTTTCGAGCCACGGTTGTACAGCGTCGGTGGCGTTCACCCGTTGGGCACGCGGATACCACGGTGCAACTCACGGCGTCGGAACCATCAACCATCAACTGCGATTGTCGGGGTTATCCCAAGTGGCGGACTCCTCGACCAATCCCGGGTTGACGATCCCACGTATTGCAGGGTAGACTCATCTCATGCCCGCTGCCGACGACCTCGCCTCGCTCGCCGATACCCTGCTCGATGCCGAGGGCAGCCGCGGATTGGTTGAACGCCTCGACGAGGTGCTGACCACCCTTGAAGCATTGCCGGCGGCGTTGTGGCTGGCGGATGCGAACGCGCATACGCTATACCAGGGTGCGACCTTCGGGCAGGCGCGCGGCGCTCCCGACGAGCCTCAGCCGGCGCCAGGTGCGGAGCTGCCGCCGGGCGATCTGGCGCTGTACCGACGGGGTGAGCTGGTGGGGCTGTTGCGCGTGCCGCCGGCTGCAGTGGGGCCAGGCCTGGTCCGCCTTGCAGCGATGCTCGGCCCGCTGATCGTGCACCTCCACCGCTTCGAGTTGGCTCAGCGCGAACTGGGCCACGCCCAGGAATTGAACACGCACTTGCTTGCAGCCGGCGACCTCCTGCGCCACGTCGAACTCGATGTGCTGCTGGTCAAGGTGTTGGAGACCGTGCTCGGCGCCTTGCAGGCCCAGGTGGCGGCGGTCATCACTCCGGACGAGCGGCGTCGGCCGGTGGCCCGGGTGACCTGGGGCCTGCGTGAGGATCACGTGGCCGCCCTGCGTCTGGCGGATGGCTTCGGCGTTGCCGAGGCGGTGCTGGAAGACGGCAAGGTACGCAATTTCACCGCTGCCGACATTGCCGCCGGGGCATTGCTGCCCCTCCCCGGCGTCCGCCTCACCGGCTTGCTCGCATTGCCCCTGTCGAGTCGCGGGGTGGTCATGGGGGTGGTCCTGCTCGCCAATCCCCAGGGCCGCTTCGGCGTGCCCGAGCAGCGCCTGGCCGAGACGGTGTGTTCGCTCGCCGCCATCGCCTTGGATAATGCGGTGCTGGTCAAGAACATGGTCGAGGGCGAACGCCTGCGCCAGGAGCTCGACCTGGCGCGCGGCGTCCAGGCGGGGATGTTTCCTGGTTCCGACCTGACCGTGGGTACCCTGGTGCTGGCGGGTGGGGCGCGGCCGTGCAGCGAAACCGGGGGCGATTATTACACTTGGCTGACCTGTGATGGACGGGTGCGGACCATGATCTCCGATGTCAGCGGTCACGGCCTGGGGGCGGCACTCTACACCACCATGGCCCATGTCCTGGCCCAGCAGCAATTGCGCAGCGGAGCTGGCTTGGAAGCCGCGGTGAAAGTGCTCAACGATGGCCTGTTCCATGCCCACTCCGGGCGCTTCATGACTGCCGCCTTGGTCGATATTGATCCTGCCACCGGGGCGATGAACTATACCAGCGCCGGGCACAATCCGCTGCTCTGGATCAACCAGGGAGAGGTGCGTTGGTTGGATAGTTCGGGCATGCCCATCGGAGTCATGGACGAAGGTACTTGGCCAGAGGGTGGGCCGCTGCAACTCGCCCCTGGCGATCTGTTGATGCTGTATACCGACGGTTTCACCGAGGCGGTGGATGCCACCAGCGACGCCTGGGGCGACGACCGTTTTGCCGCGACTGTGCTCGCCGCCTGGCGCAGCGGGTCGAACCCGGCCGAGATCAGCACCCTGGTCCACGCTGCGGTAGATGCCTGGGTGGGCAGCTCGACCCACCTGGACGACCTGACCATGGTGGTGATGCATTGGGCCGGTCCGTCAACGATGCCCGTCTGACATTCTTCCATTCCGTGTTTCCGGCATTAGCGTCTCCGCCCCATGCCCAGGAACCTCTCAGGCGATCTGACCGCGGTGCCTTCGACCGCGCGTTTCGCCATCGCTGCCGCCCGTTTCAATAGCTCCATTGTCGAGCGCCTGGTCGAGGCCGCCCTTGATGTGCTGGGCCGTCACGGCGTGGCCGACAGCAGCATCGACGTGGCGCGCTGCCCCGGTGCCTGGGAACTGCCCCTGGTGGCCAAACGCCTGGCGGAATCCAAGCGCTACACCGCGGTCATCGCCCTGGGCTGCGTCATCCGTGGTGATACTCCGCACTTCGATTACGTCGCCGGCGAATGCGCCAAGGGCCTGGCTCAGGTGCAGATGGCCAGCGGGCTGCCGGTGATCTTCGGGGTGCTGACCACCGACACCACGGACCAGGCCTGGGCCCGGGCCGGGATCAAGGCCGGCAACAAGGGTGCGGACGCGGCCATGGCCGCGATCGAGATGGCCAGCCTGCTGGTCCGGCTCGACGCCTGACATGAAGCTGAAAGACCTCCGCCGTCAGGGCCGAGAGCTGGCCCTGCAGCTCCTCTATGCCTTTGAACAGAACCACTACGCCGATGGCGGCCGGCTGATCCCGGACGAGGACCTTGCGCTGGTCGAGGCCGAGGCCCAGACCTTCGCCAAGGAATTGTTCGCGGGTTTCCAGGCCAACCGCGTGCCGATCGATGCTGCGGTCGATAAGCGTCTGGAAAACTGGAGCATCGGCCGGCTGGCAGTGATCGACCGCCAGATCCTGCGCCTCGGCTGCTACGAGTTGCTCTACTGCCTCGACACCCCGCCCAAGGTGGCGATCACCGAGGCGGTGGAGATGTCCAAGCGCTACGGCAGCGAGGACAAGACCACGCGGCTGGTGAACGGCGTGCTTGATCGCATCGCCCGCGAACACCGCACCGAGGCCATGGCCGCCCCGGCGCGCCCGGCCGGTAGCGCCTGATCATGGCCGGCGGCGAGGACGCCGCCTGGATGCGCCGGGCCTTGCGCCTGGCGTCACGTTCGGCAGGGATGACCTGGCCCAACCCCGGCGTCGGCTGCGTGCTGGTGCGCGCGGGTATGATCCTTGGGCAAGGCCGTCACGTTTGTTGCGGCGACCTCCACGCCGAAACCGCCGCGCTGGCCGACTGCCGGGCCCGCGGCCACGACCCGGCCGGGGCCACGGCCTATGTCACGCTTGCACCCTGCACCCGCCACGGCCGCCAACCGCCCTGCACCGAGGCCCTGGTGGCGGCGCGGATAGCGCGTGTGGTGGTCGCGGTGGCGGATCCGGCCCAGGACGACGCGCGCAGCGTGCTGACGGCTCATGGCATCGCCTATGACACCGGAGTGGAGGCCGCTGCCGCCGCGCACCTGCACGGTGGGTTCCTAACCCGCATCCGGCTCGGTCGGCCGCGTTTCACCGGCAAGTGGGCGATGAGCCTGGATGGCGCCATCGCCGCTGCCGACGGGCGCGGCGGGGCGCTGTCCTCGCCCCTGGCACTCGCCGCCATGCGGCGGCGGCGGCGGGCGTGCGATGCGATCCTGATCGGGGCGGGCACCGCAGCGGTGGATGATCCGACCCTGCTCGCGTCGACTCCGCGCCGGCCCGGCCCAGTGCGTGTGGTGGTCTCGGCCCAGGGCCGCGCCGCGCCACGATTGCTTGCCACCATCCCGGCGGCGCCGCTGTGGGTGGTTCATGACCACCGTGCCCCGTCTGAGGCGCTTGCCACGCTTGCCTGTGGCGGGGCTCGCACCTTCGCCGTGGCCGACGCCCATGACCCGCGCGCCGTGGCCGCGGTTCTAGGTGCCCAGGGCCTCAATGATGTGGTCGTGGAGGGGGGCGCGGCTGTGCATGGCGTATGGTTGCGCGCCGGACTCTATGACCGGCTGGAGGTCTATCTGGCCCCGTGCGTGCTCGGTGGCGGGCTGCCGGCGGCGGTCGGCGCAGGCTGCGCGGTGGCGGCGGCGGCCGGCTATATCGCCGAAGAACCGCCCCAGCAGCTCGACGGCACCATGCGCCTGCGGTTGCGCCGGCGCGCCTGACCGGTATCCACCCACATGCTCGATTGGTTGCGGTTGCTGCGCGCTTCAGGTTTGGCCACGGTCGCTGCCAACCTTCTGGCGGTCACCCTGATCGCCTTCTATGCCGGTGGCGGCCTTGATCCGGCGTGGCTGGCGGCGCGACTCTGGCGCGAAGGCTGGACGGCATGGTGTGTGCCCCTTGCCAGCGTGCTTTTATTCAGTGCTGGCATGTTGTGGAATGACCTGTGCGATTTGGAGCGCGACCGGGCCCTCAACCCGGCTCGGCCGCTGCCGGCGGGACGGATCGGACTGGTGCCCGCCTATGTGGCCGGGATCGTCCTCGCCATCGCCGCCCCGTTGGTGGTGGCCCAGGTGCCCTACGGTCTGCATCTCGCTGGCATGGTGCTGATGTTGGCCCTGGTGTACAATCTCGGGGCCAAGACGGTGCCCTGGCTGGGCAGCCTGGTGATGGCGCTGGTGCGTGTCGCCTTTGCCGTGTTCGCCCTGCTGTGGCTGGGGCCCGACTATGTGCGCATGGCGCTCACCCCGTGGCTCAACCCGCCGGGCACCCCGGCGTTCGTCTATCCGCTGGTGCTGGGCCTCTATGTGTTCGGATTGACCCTGGTCTCGGAACTGGAAAGCCGCCCCGGAACACGCTTCGCCTTTCTCGTGGGCTCAGGGTGCATGTTCGCCGCCGTGGTCCTGGGCGTGGTCGGGTTGTTCTCGGCGCCGTGGCTGCCAGGGCTCCTCCATAGCGGAGGGCTGCGCAGCGTGGCCGCCATCGCCGCCCTGGCCCTGGCACTGGGCGTGGCCGGTGGGCTGTGCTGGAGCCTGTTCCGGCCGTGTCTGAACGCCCTGCGTCATGCTCGCCGCAATCAGGTTGGTCCGGTGGTGGTGGCGGCCTTGGGCGGAATGATCCTGCTCGACGCCCTGCTCGCCGCCGCCGCGCACCCCTTGGCGCCGTTGCTGATCCTGCCGCTCTACCCCATTTTCCGGGGGATGGGTCGCGTGATTCGCATGGACTGAGAAGCGCACACCCGCCGCAGCCAAGAGCGGCGGGCGGTTTGCACCCCTGTCCCCGACGCTTACACCGTCACCCGAGGTACCAGCATGTCCGAGAGCCCGGAACTCGCCGTCGCCGCCAAGCGTGTGGCCACGCTTGAGAACGATATCGCCAACCTGCGTCGCGGTATGGTCGCCCAGTTGACCTCCTCGGGCAAGTTGCTCAAGGCGGTGATGGGCATCGACGGGGATTATTTCGGCGGAAGGTTTTCCAACCAGGCCGAGGCCGAGGTGCCCTCGCCATCGCGCGACATCACCACCGCCCTGGCGGTGGTTGAGGCGGTGGCTGAGGAACTGCAGGGCGCGAGCGCCTTTGCTGACAGCCCCCTGTTGCGCGACGAGGTCGCCAACCTGGTGGCCGCGGTCGAGAGCCTGCGCACCGCGGCTCTCGACGCCGATCGCTTCGCCGGTGAGGTGGTTGGTCTGCCCACGCGGGGCGATCCGCTGCCCGCGCGCACCTTTCCCGACAACAATCCCCTCGCGTCGTTGAAAGAGGCATCTGGTTTCATCCGTGATCTGCAGGGCATGATCGGGCGCATCCGCGACCGCATCGCCGCCGCCAACATGATGCTGACCGAGGCCGACAAGGCGCGCTCGGATGCGGAGCAGGCCCTGGCCGATGCCAGCCCGGAAAAGCTCGCCGGCAAGCTGACCAGCGAACTCGATGCCCGGGATGCGGAATTGACTGCGCTGCGGGCCCAGTCCCTCGCCGCGCAAGAGCGCCACGCCGACGAACTGCGTGCCTTCCGTGTCAGTCTTGAAGCCAAGGTCCACACCCTGCAAGAGGCCCTTGCCCGCGAGGCCGACCTGCGCCGCGCCGATAATGCCGAGGGCCGCAGCCTCGCCGCCGAGATCGACCGGCTGGCTTCGGCTGATCCCGATGTCGCCACCAATGATGATCTGGAAATCACCTTGGGCATGCTTCGCGAGGCGTTGCAGGCCGGGCCTAACAGCCCGGTTGAAGGTCTGAGTTCCAGCGCCGAGGCGGTGCTGGTCGGCTGGGCCCGCCTCACCGGTGAGCGTGCCGCCTCCGCCGCCAAGGAGATGTCCACCCTTCGCTGGCAGCTCGGCGAGGCCGAGTCCCGCGTGCGCCAAGCGGATGAACGGGTCAAGTCTGCGACCTTGACCCATGCGCGCAGCCAGAGCGAGGCCGGTACCGCGGCCCATGCGCGCAGTGAGGCCCAGGGCGAGGTTGAAACGATCCGCGCCCGTTTGGGCGAAGCTGAGGGCCGGCTCGCCCAGCGCGAGGAGTCGTTGCGACTGCGCGACGAGGCGGTCAGGCGCCTTGAGGAAACCGCCAACCACCTCCGTGACACCCACGCCCGTGAGCTCAAGGCGCTCAGCGATGAGCGTGACGCCCTTCAGGCCAGTCTGCGCATGTCCCAGCAGGGGGCGACGACCGGGGCTCAGGATCTTGAAGCTGCGATCACCCGTGCCCAGACTGCCGCAACTGCCGCCACTGCCGCGGCCGAAAGCCAGATGGCCGAAGCCAGGGCCGCCGCTGCGACCCTGCGTAGCGAGCTTGACCAGAGCTGCAGCGA
>JBILDK010000322.1:0-3851 GCA_044352625.1 Planctomycetota bacterium | reverse complement strand
GGCTGGGATCAGCCGGACGGCCTCGGCATCCAGTGGTTGACCGCACCCGGCGACGGGCACGGGAAGGCCCTGCGTTTCGACAGCGCGATCAGCGAAAAACGCATGGTGGCCCAGTGGAAGCAGGTCGACATCACAATGTGGGACATTCCCAACGCGAGTGACGATGTGGTGGGTTCGACCTATGGACTGTCGCTGTATTCCCAGGCCTTCCCCATCGTGGCCGACCAAGCCTACAAGGTCGTGCTCGATCATCGCGGTGTGGGCGGCGGCAAGGTCTGGGTGCGCGGCTATGTCGAAAAAAAAGGCCGCCAGTCCCGGGTGTACGAGGCCGTGGCCGAGACCCCGCCCAGCGCCGAGTGGCGCACTATCACCTATGTCTTTCATCCCACCCGCGCCCACGCCAAGGCCCCCGGTCTGGCGGTGGCCACCACCATGAAAGTGATGCTGTACGCCTACTGGCCCGCCGGAGAATCCTGGTTCGACAACGTGCGCGTGGTGGCCGCCACGGCCGAAGAACTGGAGGCGGAACCAGCGCGGTGAACCCGGGAGGGTCGAGCACCTGCTTGACCGAGCGGGGCCACGGGATTCGAGCGGCCGGGCCGGCCGCGCTCCCAGGATTCGAGCGGCCGGGCCGGCCGCGCTCCCAGGATTTGGGCGACCGGGACGGTCGCGTCCCCAGGGGGAGAGACCCGGCTTGTCCGGCGGCGAGGTGACCGATAGTGCCGCGCCATGCGCTACGCCGATGCTCCGCACGTCGATCTGTCCAACTACTACATGCGCCTGCCGCGGCTGGGGTCGTCCTATCGCTGGATGGGCTATGTCTGCGTGGCCATGGCGGTGCTGTGGGCCAATGAGCCGCTGCGCATCGCGGTGCTCTCTGGGGCGGTTATCCTGCTGTGGCTCCAGGCGTGGTTCCGCGGCGTGGGCGGACTGTGGCGTTCGTCGCTGGTGGCGGCGTTGCTGGCCTGCGCCGTGATCCTGACCTGGCACAAGGTCTATCCCACCATGCCCACCGGCTCCTGCCCGAGCAGTGCCATGACCGGGGAGGCCTACCCATGACCACCATCGTACGCTGGGGCATCCCGCCCCTGATCATCAGTGGTGGCGTGCTCGGCTGGGGCGTATGGCTGCTGCCAGCGGGTCCGGTGCAGTGGACCGGACTGGCCATCGCCGCCGGGCTATGGCTGTTCGTGCTCGCCTTTTTTCGTAATCCGCAGCGCACGCCCCAGGGTGGTGAACATGCGCTGATCGCCCCTGCCGATGGCCTGGTATGGGACATCAGTGAAGTGGACGAGCCCACGTTCATCGGCGGCCGCGCCCTGCGCATCGGCATCTTTCTGTCGGTTTTTGATGTGCACGTGAATCGCGCGCCCTGCGCCGGGACCGTGGCCTATGCCCACTATCGTCCGGGAAAGTGGCTCGATGTGCGCCATCCCGACTGCGACCACGAGAACGAGGCCAACACCATCGGGATCGAGGTCGATCACCGGGTCGCCCCCGGTGTGCGCCTGCTGGTGCGCCAGCTCTCGGGCCTGATCGCGCGGCGCATCATCTGCACCCACGGCGTCGGTAGCCGGGTCGAGAAGGGCGAGCTGTACGGCATGATCCGCTTCGGCTCGCGCACCGAACTGTGGATCCCGGTCACCGCCAAGCACGAGGTCAAAGTGGTCAAGGGCCAGCGCGTGAAGTGCGGCGAGACCGTGCTGGCGGAGTTGCTGCAGTGAACGCGCCATTCGCCCATCGCATCCGCCGACTCAAGACCCTGCCGGTGCTGCCTACGCTGCTCACTGCGGGTAATCTCGCCTGCGGCATCACGGCGATCTTGTGCGCGGCGCACAACTACCTGTTCGAAGGCGCGGTGCTGATCTTCGTGGCCATGGTCTGCGACATGTTCGACGGCAAGGTCGCGCGCATGACCAAGCAGGACGGCCCGTTCGGGGCCGAACTGGACAGCCTGAGCGACGTGGTGTCCTTCGGCGTTGCGCCGGCGATCCTGGTCCACCGCCTGATTTTGGGCGAGCCGGGGGTGTTCGACCCAGGCCAGCGCATCCTGTGGTTCATCACCGTGTTCTATCCGGTGATGGCGGCGATCCGCCTCGCGCGCTACAATGTCGAACACAGTGGCCCAGCAGCGGCGGACGCCTCGCCGCACTTCCGCGGCATTCCCTCACCGGGCGCGGCAGCGGTGATCGCGGCCCTGGTGCTGCTGCACCAGCACGCCCACGAGCTGCTCGGCAGCCCCGAGCGCATGACCAATTACACCACGCTGCTCGGCAGCCTCGACTGGTTCCGCTGGGTGCTGCTTGCGGTCACCATGGTCTGTGCCCTGGTCATGGTCAGCACCCTGCGCTATCCGCACATCGGCAACACCCTGTTCGGCCGCATGAGCTATCGCACGTTCATTCCTTTGTTGACCCTTGGTGCGCTGTTCGTGTGGCAGCCGGTGTGGGTGCTGGCCATCGCCACCACCGGTTACCTGTGCTACGGTCTGTTGCTCGCGGCGGTACGTTCGCTCGCCGACTGGCGCGCTGGGCGCAGCGTGATCGATGACGAGGACGAGGACTCCGCTGAGGACGCGGGTCTGCCCGGCGAGAACGGCCAGCACGAAGGTCCCGCGCCTGGCCGCTGAGCTCCTCGCCCCGGGTCTGGCGCATCCCAACCGCCCAGAGGACCCTGCCGCCTGCGCGGCCACCTTCGGAGTGACGCCGGATACGGTGCACCGGTGGCGCGATATGGGCCTGCCGGTGACCGGCGACGGACTGATCGATCCGATCCTCGCCGCGGACTGGATCAGCCATCACGACCGCGGCGCGTGTCGCGCCCTCGACCGTCGCTGGCGGCTGTGGTTCGACTGGTTCCAGGCCGCGGTGGATGGAGCCGACTGCGCCCCGCGTCGGCTGGCGGTGCGCCGGGTTCACACCCTGTTCCTGCCATCGGCTCCGGCCACGGCGCGGTGGTGGATTCCACGCCTGCCCACAACCAGCGGTCAGGAACCTGCCGGTGATGCGCGCTGCGACCATCCCGCAGCCAGCCTCCTGCCCACCTGCTGGCGACTCGACCAGGCTGCGTCGGCCAGGGTGCATGAACATGTCACCCTACGCCCGCGCCAGGACCCCGCGCCCGCCGAGCTGGTGGCGTTGACCACCGAGGTAGCCGGGGCATTCACCTACCATTGGCGTCACCATGCCCCGGGCGATGCTTGGCGTGAAGACGTCGGCACCTGTCTCGATGCGGCGATGGCCCTGGGTGGGCGGTTGAGCGCGCACGGTCGGCCGTGGCGGCTGGTCGCGGGGGTCATTGCCCGCTCGGCCCTCGCCGGGCCACACTTCTGGATCGAGGCCGAAGACCGTGCCGGCTGGGTACGGCTCGATCCGGCGCTGCCTGCCATCGCGCGAACCCTCGCTCCCGAGCGCGACTGGCGTGCCTGGGTCCAGGCGTTCTGCGGCGGATCCGACACGCGGCTGGTGACTACGGTCGTGGGCGCACTGGGCGCATCCGCAGTGCCCGGCGGTGCCACCGCCGGTGGCGCGGTGGGTGAGGCCGTGGTGGACGGTCGCAATGCGTGGGCCTGTCTCGATCTGCCCTGCGGCGTGTGCCGCTGGACCTTGGTCAGAGCCGACGGATGAGCCTAAGCAACGCGTTCAGGTTCTTGTGCAGAACCGCGAAGAAATCTGTGACATTTGATCCAGAAATCCGCATTTGGCGCCGCTCTTTGCCTTTGTCCACGGCTCCGCGTGAACCAGAGGTTCACCCCATCAGCGCCTCTAGGTCCGCAATGCGCTTGGGTATCCGCCGGGTCAGCACTTCGCAGCCGCTGCGGGTGATCAGCAGGTCATCCTCAATGCGGATGC
>JBILDK010000321.1:0-3864 GCA_044352625.1 Planctomycetota bacterium | reverse complement strand
CGCGGATGCCCCCTACCTGGTGGCCCTCTTGGGAAATCCCGACCAAATGCAGAAGAACGACCAGGAGGACGAATCCCTCCAGGTATTCGAGTCGCGGGTCGTGCTGCCCCAGATCCGCACCATTTTCCGCAATGTCGCCGAGACCATGAATGCGCTGCAGTTCGTCAACAGCCGCAGCCAGGTCGAGTCTCAGGCGAGCACCAAGATGAAGGAGGAGCTGCTCAAGCTCAAGGTCACCAGCGAGGGCGTTTTCATCGGCAACATCGACCTTGATTCATCCGAGGCGGGCAAGGCCCTGATCCTGACCCAGACCGAACGCGAAGTCGCCGTAAATCAGCAGAAGACCTTTGCCGAGAAGCAGACCGCCGAGGAGGCCCGCGCGCGCTTCGTGCTCGCCCAGGAGGAGGCCGACCAGCAGCGCAAACTCGCCGCAGCCAAGTACCAAGTGCTGGTGCGCGAGCAGGAGGCCAAGGCCCGCGAGGTCGAGGCCCAGGGCGAGGCGCGCTACATTACCATCACTTCGGACGCCAAGAAGGCCGCCTACGCCGGGCTCGCCCAGGCCATCGGTGCCGAAGGGGTGGTCCAGATCGAACTGCTCAAGGCGGTGGCTGACGGCAAGGTGGACATCACGCCGCAGGTCATGGTCACGGGGGGCGGCTCGGCCCTTGATGCGCTCGCCGGCACGCTGCTGGGCAATACGGTGAAGCCTGCCGAGAAGCGCTGATGCGGAGCCTGCTCATTCCGCTGGTGGCCCTGGTCGTGGTGGCGGTCCTCACCGTGCTGGCGGTGATGCTGGCCAAAGGTCGACTTGGCCGTCGTGACTGGACTGCGCGGTGCGAGGAAGTCCTCACCAGCCACGGCGCGGCGCGTTGCGTGATCGCTGCCCGGCTGCTGCGCGATCTCACTGCGCGCAGCGGCAGGGAACTCGCTGACGCCTGGACGCGGATTGAGATGCCGCTGCTCCAGGCCCTGCCCGATTGCCCTCCGGACTGGAAAGTCGAATTGATCAACGCCCTCGATGCCGCAGCCAAAGCCGCGCCGCGGGATACCGCGCGGGCAATCATGACCATGCGCAACAGCCTGATCGCCTGAGAGCCTGAGCAGAAACCCCTGACCGAGGAGACGGCGGGGATCGTCGAGTGACCGCAAGGAAGACGAAACGAAGCGATACTGGAGGTATCGTGAGTGGAGTCTGACGCCGCGGGCGCCGACGAGATCCGACGTATCCGACCGAAGGGGTTTTTGCTCAGGCTCTGAGCTTCAGCGGCCAAGATGTTGGCGCACCAGCTCTCGAGCTACGCCATGACGGACTGCGGTGGCCAGACGCGTCGCCTCTGGCAAAGACGAAGTGGCGATGGCCGTAGCCCAAATGCGGGCCTGGTGGTCGGCCTCAAGCCACGCGGCGAGCGTGTCCCAGGCTCGTTCATGTGTAAGCCAGGTCTGGCACCAGGTCAGCCCCTCCTGATAAACCAGTCGGCTGGCCAAGCGCTTGGCGAGGATGGCGACACGGTGTGCTGCGGGGATGCGTGGCACCAGGCGGTCAGCGAAGCGTTCAATCAGGACTGCCGGGCAGTGCCCGCGCAGGTGGTGGTCCCAGTGGGCGGCAAAAACCGGATCAACCAGGCGGCTGGCGATGGCCGGCTCAATCAGGCCCGAAGCACGATTGATCTCTGCGCTGAACTCCGCGGACAAGTCGGATAGTCGGGCCCGACCACGACGGCGGTGCCAGGCGGCGAGCAGCGCGGCAGCCTCGGCCTCGACCACGCTGCGGATGAGACCAACGGTCTCGGCGACATAGCGGGACTTCATTGCCAGGAATTCGACCTCATCGCAGACCAAGCCCGCCAGCACCTCGTAGGATGAACAGATGACACCGCCTTTGTTGGCGCTGGAGTCCTTGAACACCAGCACACCCGCATCCTCAAGATGATGGCGGGCTTCTGCGGTGATGAAGATGTTGGCGCCTTCGACCATGGCCTTTGCGCTCGGCCTGCCGGTGGCGGTGAAGAAGCGACCCCAATTACCGTCGTTGATGGTATAGGGCCGGCCACCGCAGGGCACGAACACGTCACTGACCACGGTGTTGTGCAACTCATTGCGCACGGACTCGCCGGCGCGGTCGGTGGCTGGGATCACGCTTGCCGCCGATCCATGTAGATGCTCGCGCCGGAAGGCGGCAATGCCCGCGCTGGCCTCCACCAGACGCAGCAGTTCAGGCCAATGCAGTCCGGCGGGATCCTGGGCCGCGCCGGTGCCATCGCTCACTGCCACCACGCGGCAGCGTTCGCCGTGATCGCGATGCAGTATGCGCAGCAGGTTGCCACCGACATCGCCATCTGGGCCACCGGTGATTTTCATGGTGTAGGACTGGTCAGCAGCGATCCCAATCTGGGTCAATGCAGCGCAGACCCAGCGAAACACCCCCTCACTGGTGACGCCATATTCCTTGTGGTTGATGCCGGAGCCTGGCTTTGACGACATGAAGGTTGCCGCGTGGGGCATGCGCCTGAGGTGCGCGCGCTCGGCCACCCAGGTGATGCGTGTCGGGGTCATGTTCTCGTCGGGGCCAAGGAACAGGAGATCCGCTTCACGAGCGCGGCCATGGGGACCGATTACTTCGGCCACCGGCGCGATCAGATCCATCAATCCATCAGTGATCTGCTTTACCGCGGCGTCCGGATCAGCGCCCGGTTCTACCAGGGCGATGCACTTGCTGCCGCCTTCGGGGATGTCCTTATTCTTGAGCTGCTGGGCCCAGGCTAGGTCATAGACCTCGCGCAAAAGCCCATCCCGGGCCTTGCCCCAAGCGGCGGGTGAACGCGGTAAAAGAAGCCGCAAGCCGCCGCGGGCGCTGGCGCGAAAGCGCACATGCAGCCCGCGTGCATGCGGGCCATGCAACCAAATCACACCAAAAGGCAGTTGCGGATAATGCGTCACCGGCAAAATCGCTGGATCAAGCCGCAGCGCGAGGCCGAGGCGTCCTGGACGAAAGGCATTGGTCAGGCGAACCGCCGCAGCGACCTTCAGTGTCCATTCCGCAATCAGCGCGTGCGGCCGGGGCTCAAGCGTGAGAACCTGGTCCTGCAGCGCGGCTCGGCGTTTCATCCACGCGCGTTCACCGACCGTCGAACCGGGACGGAATCGGTCAGCAATGAGGGCAGCGATGGCGCGGAACGTGGCGGGATGGGCGGCGATGGCCTCGGTGGCGACCTCCGCCAGGTCGAGGTAGGGATGATCCGGGCCACTGATCGCCGCGGCACAGGCGGCGCACGCGCGGGCCAAGGCGGCTTCCTCCAAGCCCAGGTCGCCGGCCGCGTACATTCCTGCGAGCTGATCATCGATGGCGGCGGCCACGGTGCGCAGATCGGCAGCGACCGCCTCGGCCACGCGAGCACTGGGGGCGCGGCCATGTGCGGCCACGGCATACAACGTGGCGATGAGGGCGTGGCCGTCGCCAGACGGGGCCGGAAGCCAGTCGATGGATCCGCGGGCGAGGGTCAGGCGGTGGTGGGCCAGGACGCGAGAGAGATGGCCCAAGAGCGGCCAAAGATGTACCGCCCCGGCTGCGACCTGGAAACGGGTGGTAGCGGGTTCGCCATGGTCGCCGTGGGCAAGACGTTCCCACGACACCTGGATGTCCTCGGGATGCGCCAGCGCCAACCATGCGGCGAGGTGCCGGGCGAGGCGAGGCGGCTCGCTGCGCGCGAGATAGGCGGGATCGACCGCATCAAGAAACCGCTGCGTGCGCACGGCGCAGGCAGCACCATGCCCACAGGCGATAGCACTGACGGCAGCTCGCCTAGCAGTGAGATCGATGCCAGGCGGCAGATGACCAGGGCCATGCCGGAAGGCATACAAAAAAAG
>JBILDK010000320.1:0-3876 GCA_044352625.1 Planctomycetota bacterium | reverse complement strand
AGTACATGACCCTGTGGGTGAACACGGTGGTGGCGCAGCGCCTCGGCCTGGCGGTGCGCGAGCGCGGGATGACGTGGGACGACCTGCTCGGCTATGCGCAGCGCGTACAACACGCGCGCACCGCTGGAGATCCAACCTACCTGCTGTATGAGGCGGGCGACTGGCTCACCACCGGCTTCCTGTTTCAGGCGCTGGTGCGATCCCGCTTCCCGGACCTTGCCCAGGCCGTGGCCAAAGATGGTGGTCCAGCCAAGCAGGGAGCCCTGCGCGCCGCCTTCGCCGAGTTCGCTGCCCTCGGCCGTTGCGACCCGCTGCTGCCCGGACATCGCGAGCGGGTGTGGCATGCAACCCGCGACCTGCCGTTGCGCGATGCCTGCCTGTTTTACGTCGCCGGCACCTGGATGTACAGCCACTGGCGTGGGATCGATGCCCTGGCCATGGAACGCATGCATCCATGCGAGTTACCCACCCCGGTCGCGGTGGATCATGCCCTGGGCGGCTACATCCCGAGTTGGGCGGTCCTCGCCAAGGCCCCCGGGCGCGAGGCCGCGGTCCAGCTGCTGATGCACTGGTGTTCGCCGGATGTCGCCAACCGCTGGACCGCCTATACCAAGAATCCCACCGGATTGCGCGGCGACCTCGAACGCCTGCGCGCCGCCCAGGATCCATTCGAGCGTTTCATGCTTGACATGGACGCGAAGTACGAAGAGCGGGTGCGCATGAGCAGCGATCCCGCCTTTGTGCTCGGCCCGGGTGGCGCGGTGCTCGGCCGCGCCCTGGATGAGGCCCTATGCACGCTGCTCGAGGGCCATGGCGACCCCACGGTGTTGGCTGACGACCTGCTGCGGCGGGCAGGAGAGATCCGATGAGCCACCAGACCTCCGTCCCACTACACCGCCGGCTCGCGGTACGCATCAGCCTGCTGATTCTCCTGCTCGAGGGGCTCGTCCTCGGCTTGATCGGCTGGTACTACGTCTCTTCGTACTGGCAGCAGGTGGACCAGCGCAGCGAGATCGCCGGCGAACTCCCGGGGAGGCTCATGCGCCAGGGGGCGTTGCGCTATGCCGTGGTCCGCGATCTGCCGGCCTTGTGTCACCTCACCGGCCAGGAGGTGCAACGCGCCCTGGTGCTGGAACCCGATGGACGGATCTTCGAGAGTTCCCAGCCTCTGCCTGACGATCATCTCCAGGTGGCGATGGTCGAGCCGAATTTTCCCACCTTGTTCACCCTCGATCCGCAGCGGGCCGACCAGTTCGCCACCGTCACCACCACGGGGCACGTCCACCATGTGCTCAGCGCCCTGGCCAGCGAAGGACGGCACATCGGCTGGCTGTATCTGACCATCGACGCTCGCCGCGCCGAGGATGAGAAGCGCCGACTCGCCTTACGCTACGCCGCCGCCACCGCCGCCTCGATCCTGCTCACGTGGCTGAGCATCGTGCTGCTGGTAGGGCGCATGACCGAACCGCGCATCACGCGCACCATCGCGGTCCTCGACCGTGCCCGCGAGGGCGATCTCGCGGCGCGCATCGCGGGTGGATCGGACGACGAGCTGGGCCGACTCCAGCGCGGAGTCGATGATCTGCTTGCCGCAGTCGCCGCACGCACCGCCGAACGCGACCAGTCCGCCATCGCCCTGGTCGAGCGCGAACGCGACCTGCGCATCACCCTCGACTCCATCGGCGACGGCGTCATCGCCACTGACGCGACCGGCCTGATCACCCGGCTCAATCCGGTGGCGGAGGGCCTCACTGGCTGGGCCAGCAGCGAGGCGGCCGGCCGACCCCTGGCAGAGGTCTTTCGCATCTTCCAGGCGCGCACCCGCGAGGTGGCGGCAGACCCGGTAGCGCGGGTCCTGGCCACTGGCCAGGTGATGGGCCTGCCCAGCCACACCGTGCTGGTGCGGCGCGACGGCCAAGAAGCGCAGATCGCCGACAGCGCCGCACCCATCCGTGATGCGGACGGCACCGTGCGCGGTGTGGTCCTGGTGTTTCGCGACATCAGCCACGAACACGAACTTGAGGATCGCCTGCGTCACAGCCAGAAGATGGACGCCATCGGGCAATTGGCCGGTGGCGTGGCCCATGACTTCAACAACCTGCTCACCGCCATCATCGGCGGCTGCGACCTGGCCGCGTCCCAGCCCCTCACCCCGGTGCAGGAAAAGGGCGTGACCCTGGCCAACAACGCGGCGATGCGGGCCGCCGACCTCACCCGCCGGTTGCTGACCTTTGCGCGCAAGGGCCAGACCACCAGCGCTCCGATCGATCTGGGGGCGGTGCTACGCGCCACCGTGGCGCTGCTCGAACGCACCGTCGATCGCAAAATCACCGTGCGGGCGGAAGTCCCCGGCACCGCCCTGACCGTGCTCGGGGATACCGCCCAACTCCAGTCGGCGATGCTCAACCTCGGGGTCAACGCTCGTGACGCCATGCCGGAAGGCGGCGAACTGACCTATGCGCTGCGCCGCACGGTTGCCGGTGATGGCAGCGCCCAATGCGAGATCCTCGTCACCGATACCGGCCACGGCATCGCTCCTGCGGACCTGCCCCGCATCTTCGAGCCGTTTTTCACCACCAAAGAGGTCGGTCGCGGCACCGGTCTCGGACTGTCGGTGGTCTACACCACGGTTCAGGAACACGGCGGCACCATCGACGTCGACTCGATCCCCGGCCGCGGCACGGTGTTCACCATCACCCTGCCCCTCAGCGACGGCGCGCCAGTCGTGGCCGCCGACACCCCTCCCAGGATGGTGCCCGGTCGGGGTACCATCCTGGTGATCGATGACGAGCCGGCCCTGCGCATGCTCGCCCAGGCCCTGCTCGAATCGCTTGGATATAGCGTGCTGCTCGCCTGCGATGGCCACCAAGGGGTGGCGATCCACACCGCCCAGCACGAGCAGATCGCGGCGGTGCTGTTGGACATGGTCATGCCCGGCATGAGTGGCCGCGAGACGTTCCACGCCTTGCGCGCCACCGTACCGGGAGTGCGGGTGGTGATATGCTCTGGCTTCGACCGCAGCGGCGCGATCGAAGAACTCCTCGCCCAGGGTGCTGCGGCCTTTGTGCAGAAACCCTACCACATCCATGATCTGTCCCAGGTGCTGGCGGGGATTGTCCCGGCCAAACCTGGATGAGGATGCCGCTCATGCGGTTGCTGACCCTGGTTCTGCTCTGCGCCACCGTGCCTGCAGTCGAGGTGCTGCCGCCCAAGCCGATCATCCTCGGCAACCTCGGTCGATACCCGGTCGGCCACCAGTCCGCGTTGGAGGGCGGCGCCCAGGTGGCGCGCGCAGCCGGGGCCGAGGCGGGCTGGATCAATCCCGCGGGGGTGGCGGATACCGCCGGCGCCCCAGCCAGCGCCAGCGCGTCGCTCTATGCCTTCGACCGGTTTTCGGTCAGCAACGCCAACGACACCTACCAGAACTGGGAAGCCTACATCATCCCTTCGGCGGTCGGCGGTGCCTTCGCGATGCCTGGTACGGAGGACAATGTCCAGGTCGGCGTGTTTCTGACGCAGCCCGCGCTGTGGGCCAGCGAGGTGGCGTTTTCTCGCCTTGATCCCCAAGCCTCGGGTGAGCTCTCGCAGGCGGTCAGCGAGTCATCGGGACGCTTTGAAATGATTGCGCCCGGACTGTCCCTGGCGACCATGGCGACCGAATCCCTGGCGGTGGGGCTGTCACTGGTGGTCAACTATGTCAGCTACCGGCAGTCGATCAGCGAGATGCGCCGCTCAGTGCTGATTACCGGTGAAGTGGAGGAGGTCGCGACCACCAGCCTGCGACGCATGGGGTACTACCTGGTCCAGCCTTCTTTTGCGGTGCGTGGGGACCTGGGCGCTGGCTTCAACGCCGGCGTGGTGCTGTCAGCCCCTGGC
>JBILDK010000319.1:0-3884 GCA_044352625.1 Planctomycetota bacterium | reverse complement strand
GCGTAGCGCCGACCGCACCACGCGCGCAGCGCGTTACGATGGTTTGACCGGTGCGTCGTCCGGATCGGAATAATCCGGGCCGCCGAGCATGCCGGTACGGCGCATCTGGGCTTTGAGCTGTTCTCGCACCAGCTTGACGCCGGTGGCGAGGTCGTCGCCGTGGGTCGCCTGGCCGCTGGCGGCGAGCCACTTGGCCATGGCCTGATAGGCGTTGAGCGCCTGGGGGCTGAGGGCCATCTGCACATGCTGCTGGGGCAGGGCCTGGGGCAGGACCTGCAGCAGCAGGCCGGCAAATTCCTGACCGGCGAGGTCCTGCAGGGGCGCGCCGACGCCGCGTAGGGCGAGCTGTTCGAGCATCGGACCGAGCTGGGCTGCGAGCGCCTTGATCTGGGGCGGCAAGGTGGCGGCCTGGGGGCTGGTGGCGAAGGCGGCCCAGTCGAGTGGCGCCGGGGCGGCGGGCTCGCCGGCCGGATCCATTGCCTCGTCGCCGGCTGCGGGCGGCGGTACGGTGGCGCTCGGTTTGCCTGGGGCCGGCTTGGGGGCCGGGGCCTCGGGGGCGGGGGCCGGCACGACGTAGAGCTGGTCGGCAAATATGGTGGTCCAGGGGGCGGTCAGCTCGGCCACGCTGTCGCGGTCGCGGCTGCCGCCAGCCACTGCTTTGCGGATGCGCTGCAACTCGAAGCGGTCGCAAAAGCGATCCTGGTCGATCACGCGCTGGGCAGCCTCGTCGGTGCCGGGGGCACCGAGCACGGCGAGCACGCGACAGACCTTCTCGCCCAGGCCGCTGCCACCGGATTTGGCGCGGTCGATCTCGGCATCGAGCTGGCCCGCGAGCCACGCGGGCAGGGTTGCACCGGTCTTGCCCCCTGCGGCGGCCACCGCCAGGGCGTGGTAGCCGTTGTCGCGCACGTCGAGGCTGGCGCCGGGGATGGCGGCGCACAGCGCGGCTTCGGCGCCGAGACGGCCCAGGGCCCAGGCCGCGGCGCGGCCGATGAGGCCGTCTTCGGCAAGTTTCTCTACCAGAACGGGTATGCAGCCGGTGGCCCCGGTCAGGCCGGCGATGATCGCGCCGGCGGCGGCGGTGGCCGGATTGGCGAGCGCGGGCGCGGCGGCCGAGCCCGGCGCGGTGGCAATGGCCTCGGCCATGAGCTTGCCATCGGTCACAAACGCAGTGGGGGCTCCAGCCACAGCGTCCTCGCTGCGGCCGGCGAGAGAGCGGATCTTGTCCATGATGCCCATGAGGAGGCCTCCGGATTCGGTGATGACGTCAGCAGGCGGAACGAGCGCCAGCAGCGATCTTGTCGAGTCGACGCTGGTGGCGCGATTCAAATGGCGTGGTCAGCCAGGCCTCGACCATGAGAACGGCGGTCGCCTCGTCGACGATCCGCGCCCCGAGCGCGAGCACCTGGGGTGCGTTGTGCGCAGCGGTGATGCGTGCCGTGTCGAGCGAATGCACCAGGGCACAGCGGATGCCGGGGACCTTGTTGCCCACGATCGACATGCCGATGCCGGTACCGCAGATGAGCACGCCGCGTTCACAATGGCCGCTGGCGACGGCTTCGGCGGCGGGCCGGCCGTAGTCGGGATAGTCGCATGACGCGACGCTGTCGGTGCCGAAATCCACCACCTCGTGCCCCCACCCGCGCAACGCGGCGGCGATGGCCAGCTTGTGGCTGAGCGCGGCATGGTCGCAGGCGAGAGCGAGGCGCATGGCCTTCAGCCCTTGGCGGTGGCGGTTTCGCCGCCAAGCACCAGGTCGAGCAGCGTCTCGATGGCCTTGGCTTCGCGGATCTCATGCACCACCTGCTGGGTGCGGCCCGAGGTCTGCAGCTGCTTGGCGATCTCTTCCGGCTTGCGCCCGGTCTGACCGCTGGCCATGCGGATCTGGTCTTCAAGGTCCTGGCGGTCGACCTGGATGTTGAGCTTTTCGGCCAGGGCGTCGAGCACGATGAAGCGCTTGAGCGACGCCTCGGCCTCGGTCTTGGCGTCGGCGCGGGCCTTGTCGGCGGCCTCGCCGGTGAGGTTCTGGCCGGTGATGGTGCGCTCGGCGTTCTCGGCCGCATCCTTGAGGCTGGCGGCAAGCAGGGTCGGCGGCAGCGGGCAATCGACCTTGGCCAGCAGCTGCTCGGTCAGCTCGTTCACCTGCTTGGTGCGCTGGCTGTTGTCCTTGGTCGCCTGCAGGCGGACCTTCATCATCTCTTTCAGGGCGTCGAGCGAGGGCGCACCGACCTTCTTGGCGAGGTCGTCGTTGGCCTCGGCGGCGCGCAGGCGGTTGGCGGCCTGGATGGTGATGGCGACGGCGCCCTCTTTATTGGCGTGCTCGGCGGGGGTGAACGAGGCGGGGAGAGTGGTGGTGAAGGTCACGGCCTCACCGACCTTCTTGTCCTTGAGCAGAGCGACCACGTCAGCGGGTGCCTTGCCGAAGAACGGATAGCCGCCGACCAGATGGTTGAAGTCGTGGAGCTTGCGCACCTCGGCGCCATCTACGCTGATGGTGCCGCTGACCGTGATCGAGTCGTCCTCGACGATGGTCTCGCCGTCGTGCAGCGCGCCCATCGTGCCGGCGCGGCGGCACAGGCCCTTGAGCTGCTCATCAAGCTCGGCGTCGGCCACCGCCACGGACTCGCGGGTGACGCTCAGGTCCTTGGCCTCGGGCAGGGTGATGGCGGGGCGCACCTCAAAGCTGACCACGATGGTCAAGCCGCCGCTGCTGCGGTCGACGCTGTCGGTCGTGATCTGCCCGATCGGGTGGAGCTTATTCTCGGCCACCGCCTTCTTGAGGCCCTCGTCGCTGAGCTGCTCGATGGTGTGGGAGGTGGCGGCCTCGCCGTAGCGCTTCTCGACCAGCGAGGTGCTGACCTTGCCCGGGCGGAAGCCGGGCAGCTTGACCTCCTGCGACAGCTGCTTGAGCGCGGCGGCCCGGCGAGACGCCACTTCCTGCGCCGTGTAGGCGATGGTGAGGGTCGTGCGGAGGTTTCCGGCGTCGGTGACAGTGGCCTGCATGGCAGTCTCGGATTCTGACAAAGGTGGTCGAGGGGGTTGCGCAGCATTCAGCGGAAGCCGACCGGATCAAGAGCGCTCCCGCGCCCAGGGCAGCCCCTGGGGGCGCGACCGTTCCGGTCGCTCGAGCCCGCCTACGCCACCCAATCCAAATCCCCCCGCCCGCGAAACGAAGTCACAAAGGCTCGCACCCCCTCCGGCGGCTGCGCTACCCGCCCAAGCGCAAAGCACGCCGCCCCGCTCCCGCTGAGCAGAAATGGAACGCCGTGTCCCCCCAGCCAATCGAGCAGCGCTGCGGCTTCCGGACACAGCCGCCGCGCCGGCCCAGTCAGACGGTTGGCGAGCAGGTCTCCGAGCGCGGCACCTTCCGCCCAGGCCGAACCGCGCGCCGGCCGGGGCCCGCGTTCAGCTTCGGTCAAGGCGCGGAAAACGTTGGGCGTGGGTAGCATCGCGTCGGGCATGAGCACGGTCACCACCGGTCCGGCGCGGTCCGGCAGGGCGGTCAGGACCTCGCCTCGACCCGTGGCATGGGCGGTGCCGCCAAGCAGGAACACCGGCACATCGCTGCCCAGGTCCAGTGCCAGCGCCGCGAGCGTGGCATCCGTCAGCGGCGTTTCATCCAGGTAGCGGCAGGCGCGTAGCACCGCCGCCGCGTCGCTCGACCCTCCGCCCAGACCGGCCCCGTGGGGAATGCGCTTGTCGAGGGTGATCGCCACATGTCCGAACCCGGGCCGCCGGGCGACATAGGCCGCCGCCGCGCGCCAAGCGAGATTGCCCGCATCGCACGGCAGCGTCGGGTCGGAACAGGTCAGGCTCACCCCATCGGCCCCGGCGTGCCGCTCCATGCGCAGCGTGTCTGCCAGCCCCAGGGTCTGAAACACGGT
>JBILDK010000318.1:0-3885 GCA_044352625.1 Planctomycetota bacterium | reverse complement strand
CGCCTGTGCCGGCGGCTTCGCCCGCGCCTATCTGCGCCACCTCGCCTTCGCCGGCGAAGCGCTGGGCGAAACCCTGCTTACCATCCACAACCTGCATTTTTACCAGGAATTGATGCGCGCCATGCGCCTCGCCATTGAGCAGGACCGCTTTGCTGCATGGATGGTCGCGTTCCATGCGCGCTACGACAACGCGCGGGCTGACAACGCTGAACGCGGAATGCGAAACGCGGAACATGGCGACGACTGAACATCCGGCGCTGCGCTTTCGGGCGCCGGGGTCGATTGTCAAAGGCACGGCGCTGGCGGATATGATGGATGCGCGACTGGTGGGTCTGATCGCTGAGAGCGTATCCGCGGTGCAACCTGGATTTGATGCGACAGGATTCCGCCGTGCTGCCGGGCGCGGGCTGACGGCAAAGCCGCTGATGGAACGCGCCCGACACATCGGCGACGCTTTGGGCGATCGCCTGCCCACCGCACCCACGGCCCTGGCGGATGCGCTTGTTGCCAGCCTTGGTCCGCCACTGATCGGTACGGAAGGTTTGGGCTTGGCGGTGTTCTTCTACCTGCCCCACGTCTGCCTGATCGGCAGCCGTCTGAGCGAGGAGGTGGAACCTGGACTGCGCGCCAACTATGCGGTCACCCGGCGATTCTCTGCCGAATACTCGATCCGCCATCTGCTTTTGCGCCACCAGGAGGCGGTGCTCGCCGCCCTCACCTCCTGGACCACCGATCCGGATCCGCATGTGCGCCGATTGGTGAGCGAGGGCACCCGCCCGCGCCTGCCCTGGGGCCTGCGCCTTCACCCGTTCGTGCGCGATCCGTCACCCACGCTGCCACTGCTCGACGCGCTCAAGGATGATGTCGCGCTGTACGTGCGACGCTCGGTGGCGAACCACCTGGCGGACATCGCCAAGGACCATCCAACCCTGGCCTTCGCCACCGCGCGACGCTGGCTCGACGAGGCCGCTTTGTTGGCACCCGAGCGCGCCGCAGCGCGCCGCTGGATCGTGCGCCACGCGGTCCGTCTGCCGGCGAAGCAGGGCGTCGCCGCCGCCGTGCGCCTGCGCCGCGACGCCAACGGCCGCGGCTGATCCGGACTTCCGGACCTGCAGACCAGCGGCACACTCCCACCCATGCCGAAGCTGGAGGTTTGCGATCTGAGCGTGTTGCGTGGGACCTGTCCGGTGGTGGATCGCCTGTCGTTCACCCTGGCCGGCGGCGAGGTCCTTGCCCTGGTCGGGCCCAACGGCGCGGGCAAATCCACCGCGCTCAAAGGCATCCTCGGCCTGTTGCCGATCAGCGGTAGCGTGCGCCTCGACGACGCCGACCTGCTCGCGCTGGCCGCGCCGCTGCGCGCCCGGCGCTTGGCCTGGGTGCCTCAGCGCAGCCGACTTTCGGCGGCATTAAGTTGCACCAATGTGGTGGCCCAGGGTCGCTTCGCCCACACCGGCGGGCTGGCCCGGCTCTCGGCCCGCGATGCCGCAGCGGTCGACGCGGCGCTGGACGACACCGACGCCCGGCATCTCGCGGCCCGACCCTTCACCGCGATCAGCGCGGGCGAACAGCAGCGCGTGCTGCTCGCCCGCGCCCTCGCCACCGGGGCCGAGGTCATCCTCATGGATGAACCCACCGCGGCGCTTGATGTCGGCCATGCCCTGGCACTGCTCGCGTTGGTGCGGCGCCTCGCCGCCGCTGGCCGCGCGATTGCCGTGGTGCTGCATTCGCTTGACGAGGTTCGCCGGGTCGCGGACCGCGCCATCCTGCTCGATCGTGGCCGGACCATGAGCCACGGCCCGGTGAGCGAGGTTCTCTCCGCTGAACCGCTGGGCCGGGTGTTCGGAGTCAGCCCGGTGCCCGGTGGCGCCCTGGGCTTTGCCCTGGTGGACCAGCCATGCGCGTGAACCTGCTCAATGGCTGTGGGGTGGCCCTGGTGTGCGTGCTCTCGCTTGGCGCCGTGGCGTGGGTCGGTGCCGCCCGCAGCCGGCCCCTGCCGCCACCACCTGGTGCCGCCCAGGTTGCCGATCACGCCGGTCGGTCGGTTGCGGTTCAGCCCTGGCAGCGCATCGCCAGCGTCTCGATGACCAGCGATGCGGCGCTGCTCGCCACCTGCGCTCCGGACCGGGTGGTGTGCTGGAGCGCCTTCAGCACCGGTCCTGATGCGTTCCGCCTGAGTGGCCCACGGCTCAACGGCCTGGACGACCTCGAGGCGATCATCGCGCTGCGTCCCGACCTGGTATTGGTCTCGACCTACGGCGGCGAGGCGGATCGCATCGGCCGGTTGCGCGATGCCGGACTGACCGTGTTCGAGCTCGGCGCGATGGAGGGCCTCGCCAGCCTGCGCCGGGACTTCCTCCAGGTCGGTGCCCTGGTCGGCCATCCCCAGCGCGCTGAGCGCGCGATCAATGCCCTGGAGCGGCGTATGCATCGCATCGCCGCACACCTGCCCGCCGATCAACGGCCAGGAGCCGTATACGTGGCGCCCATCGGCGAGGTGCTCTTTGGCGGCACCACCGGCACCAGCTATCACGATGTCATCACTGCTGCTGGCCTCACCGACCTCGCCGCCGCCAGCGGGCGCACCGGCTGGCCGCAATACAGCGTCGAGCAGGTGCTGGCCCTGCGCCCGGCGATCGTGGTCACCAAAATCGGCAGCGAGGAAGCCCTGCGTCGCCTACCCGGATTCAGCCAACTCAGCGCACGCATCGTCGCGGTGGATGCCGAGCTGCTGGAAGATCCCGGACCGGCCATGCTGGAAGCCGCCGAGGCGCTGCATGCCGCAGTGTTCGCTAACGCTCCCTGAGCAGCGCCGCCGAGTCCAGCGCGTAGGCGGAGAAGAGCGCCTCGGCGCTGGTGGCTCCACTGCGCAGACGGTCAAGGAACGGTGCCAGTCGGTCACGGCGGCGCGGGGACAGCAGCGGTGCGCTCACCGCCATGGCCAATTCTGCATCGACCGCACCCACCACCGGTTCAGCGAGCATGGCGGTGATGGCCGCGCTTCCGGCGGCGCTGCGGATTGCATGCATGGCCCGGGGACTGACGCCTTTGCCCAACGCGGTCAACTCAGCGACACGCGGTACCCCCAGGCGCAGCCAGGGCGGCCACCCTCCGGGCGGCGGGGCCGACAGACCCAGAGCCAGGCTGGCGAGACGCGCGGCGATCATCCCGTGTAGCGCTTCATCATCCGCTGGCACCACGCGCAGACGGACCAGAGGGGCGGCGGGTCGGGTCACGATTTCGCGACCGCCGTCAAGACCAGGGGGATCATCAGCTCCCACCACCAGCACCACTGGGCCGGACCAACGCGGCCAAGGCAGAGCGGCGAGCAGGCTGGTCACCGTGGCGCAGGCGTGCTCGCCCGCAGCGCGGACGCGCCCGGCAGGATCGGGGCCAAGGACCTGAACCGGTCCCTGGCCAGCACCCAAACCCAGGTCGGCCCGGGCGTGTGCCGACCACAGTGCCAAACGCGACATGAGTTCGCCATGCGCGGTGAGCGGTCGCCGTTCGGCGGCACAGGTTTGCCACGCAGCGGCTTCACGGCCAGCCTCCAGCAGCCAGTCGACCCGACGCTCACAGGTCAGCGGCGCAGAGCCCGCGGCGACCGCACCGCGAGCCGGCGCCTCCAGGCCCGCCACCGGCAGGATCAGCGGCACCAGCGCACCAGGCAACACCACCACCGTGCCATCGGCGGTGGTGGCGTCCCAGCTCAGCGGGGTCAAGGCCCAGGCAGCGTCCATGCCGGCAGTATGCGCCGACCGCCACGGTTGCACGGGGTTCGTTGCCGGGCATGGTACCTCTCGTGTTCCGCCGCCGCACCACTGACCAGGTTTACGCCACGCTGCAGCAGGTGCAGCGCCGCATCAGCGAGGCCGGAGCCGGCCAGCC
>JBILDK010000317.1:0-3923 GCA_044352625.1 Planctomycetota bacterium | reverse complement strand
CACCAGGCACCATGTGGCCCGTGGGCCTTATGTGATGTGACACGGATTCTCGTGCGCGAGGATTTCAGCTGCCATCAGCCCTCTGTGCAGAGTCCTCGGGTGGCGCGGGACAGCCTTGCCTCTAACCCGCAATTCCGGCACGCACCCCGAGGCCGATCAGCACCACGCCGCCGAGAATGGGCGCGCGGCTGCCGCCCAGCTTGGCGAGGTGCGTGCCGAGGAGTGCCGCCGGCAGGCAGCAAGTGAAGGTGGTGGCACCGATGATCAGTGCCGGCACCAGCAGCGGCGACCCGGTCAGGCCCATGGTCGCGCCCACCGCGGCAGCATCGATCGAGGTGGCAAGGCCGAGGCCGAGCAGCGCGCGCCAAGCGAACCACGACGCGGCCGAGCGCGGTGCATCATCGTCGCCCGCGCGCAGGCCCTCCCACGCCATCTTCAGGCCGATGACAATGAGCAGTGCCGCAGCGATCCAGTGATCCCAGGCAGCAAGGCGGTCCTCCAAGGCACGGGCGGCGAACCAGCCCAGCGCCGGCATCAGCGCCTGGAAGCCGCCAAAGGTCGCGGCGAGGGCCAAAGCTTGGCGCCCGCGCCGCTGCGCATCGGCACACATACCGGCGGCGATGGCCACGGCCACCGCATCAGCACTGAGGGCAAGACCGGTGATGAGGGCTTCGACGGCGGGATGCATCAGGGCTCCGGGGTGATGGCCACCACCGCGATGGCGCGGGCCGGATCAAGATAGGTGCGGGCCAGCGCGGCGAGATCCTCGGTAGTGATGCCGGCGAGATCGTCAGGCAGCGAGGTCGCCCAGGCGAGCCGGAACGGCTGCCAGTGGCTGCGATCAACCACCGTCAACCAGTAGGCATTGCCCTGGCGCATCGCCTCGACGTTCTTGATGCGCGGAGCAGCGATGCGCGCGAGCAGATCCGCCGAGACGCCACGCTGGTGGAGTTCGCTGGCCACGGCGCGGATCGCCGCTTCGGCCTCGGCGGCTTTGGCCGGCGCCACCGACGCCTCGACCGTGAGCCGCCCGACGCCCGCCCAGGTATCACTTGACGCATTCCACGCTACCGGGCTGTAGGCCTCGCCCAAACGCTCGCGCAGTTCTTCCCGCAACCGGTCGTCAAAGGCCGCGGCAAGGAACGACAGCCGCCGCACCACGCGTACGTCGCGGTGGTCGGTGGTGGGCCAGGTCAGACGCAGCGCCGCCACCGGCGTGGTGCCCTGGGCGAGGAGGTCGCGACGTTCGCCCACCGGGGCCGGGGCCACCGGCACCAGACCGGATACGAGGTCGGCTTGCAACGGCCAGGGTTCGCGCGCGGGCAGCGAACCGAGATGCGCGGCGAGCAGCGCGGCGGTATCGGCGGGGGCCTGGCCCACCACCGACAGCGCCAGCGGCGCGCTGGCGAGATGCGGCTCAAGCCAGGCGCGGCTCTCGGCCAGGGTGACGGCGGCGGCCTGTTTGCGGGTCGCCGGGGTGCGCGCCGGATCGCCGGCCGCGAAAAGATCCTCAAGCGCATTATCCGCCAGGGCAGCGGGGTCGGATGGCAATGCATCCAAGGTTTCCAGCCACCGGATCCGCTCTCCTTCGGTCGGATCGTGACGCCAAGCAGGATCAGTTATCCGCGCCAGGACGATCTGTACCGCAGTGGCAAGGTCATCCGGGGCGCAGGACACGGTCACGGTCAGACTTCGGTCGGTAAGCGTCAGCTCACGGCCTTTTACACTGGTCGAAGACAGCGCCAGACGGAGGTCGTCCGCGTTAAGGTGAGCGGTGCCACTGGACCCAAGCGAGAGGATCGCGAATCCCCACACCGCCCAGGGAGGCAGGGCCGCCGGCAACAGCAGTCGCGCCTGCACCAGCACCACGCCTGGGGCCCGGTCGGACGGGGCGAGGTTGGCGCACACGTGGTTGGCCCAGACAAACTGCCGGATGCCGTGGGCGGCGTCGGTGACGGCCACCGGCTCGACCGGGGTGCCGGGGGCATAGGGCCATGCCACCGCGGCCCGCTCCACCGGCGGGTCCACCGCGGCCGTACGGGCCCCGGCCCAGACCACGGCGAGGTTGGCAGCGCCGTCGCTGGCGGATTCCTGTTCACGGCCATCCACCAGACACACCAGACGACCGGGCCCGCCCCACGCGGCGGCGTAGGCCTCGCGGCAGGCGGCGGGGGTCGCCGCACCAAGCCACGGCGACACCAGATCGCGCTCCTGCTTGGGGGCGAGGAAGCGCCGGTCCTCGTCCGCCGCCGCCGCCAGCGCATCGGCCAGGAAGGCATTGGTGCGGATCGCCGCCTGGGCGATGGCGGCATCGAGTTCGGCGTGCTGGGCGGCGATGACGCTGGACAGTTCATTGGCGGTGGGGCCGTGCTCGATCATGCGCCGGCGTTCGCTTTCGAGCAGGGCGGCGGCGGCAGATACGCGACCTGGCTTGGCCATGCCGGTGACCCCGGCATGGGCGATGCCCCAGCGGTGATAGGACCAGGCCCCGGAGGAGAGCAGCGGACCCTGGGGATCCTGTTCGCGCAGGCGGTCGAGGCGACGGCTGAGGACGCGCTCAGCCAGATCGCGATACAGCTCGCGCTCGCGACGCTCGGCGCGGTCTGGCCCGGGATCCTCGCTGCGCGTGCGCTGGATCACCACCTGGGTGCCGGAAGCCTCGGCATCATGGCGCCAGGCGCTGACCTCGCCGGGCTGCAGCGTGCCCAGGGACGGCTCCGCCACTGCCGCCTCGGCGAAAGCGCCGACCGCGAAGGCCTCATTGATGGCAGCTTCGACGGCAGCCGGCTGCACCGCGCCGACCACGATCACCAGGGCGCGTTCGGGCCGGTACCAGGTGCGGTAGTAGGCGGCGAGCTGGTCCCGGGTCGCGGCGCTGACCGTGGCCTGGGTGCCGATGGGCATGCGCGCCGGGAGGATGGTGCCGGCATAGCTGGCCTCGGCCTGGGCCTGCCAGGCGCGGCGGCCGGCATCGTCGCGGTCGCGCATCTCGGCGAGGATGATGCCACGTTCGCGTTCGACCTCCTCGGGCGCCAGGGTCAGGGCGAAGCCCTGGTCGGCGAGCACGCGCAGGCCCAGCGCCAGGGTCGCGGGCGCGGCATCCGGAAGATCGAGCTTGTACACCGTCTCGCTGAAGCCGGTGTGGGCGTTGGTGTCGGCCCCGAAGGCCATGCCGAAGCGCTGCAGCGTCTCGACCAGGCTGCCGGCCGGGAAGTTGGTCGAGCCATTGAAGGCCATGTGCTCCAAATAATGCGCCAGACCGCGCTGGGCCTCGGTTTCGAGCAGGCTGCCGCTGGCGAAGCGCAGGCGCACGCTGATGCGGTCGGCGGGCTTGGCGTTAGGCATGACGGCCCAAGCCACGCCGAGGTCAGTACGGCCACGCACCAACGTGGGATCCTCGGGCAGGTCGGCGGCACACAGGGCAAGGGCAGCGAGCAACAGGACGAATGGGCGCATGGGTTGGACATGATGGCCGCCGGGCCTGGGGGTCCAGGGCCGCCCACAATTCCACTACCCCGGCGCGGCGCTGGGCCTACGACCTGCATCCCGTGTTCGGCGTCATCCATCCGCTCTTGCTGTGGGGCCTGGCGGCCGTGGCGGTGCCCATCGCCATCCACCTGCTGCTGCGCCAGCGTCCGCGGCCCCGGCCGTGGGCAGCGATGCGCTGGCTGCAGGCCGCGGCCCAGGCCGCGACCCGGCGTTGGAAACTGACCAACTGGCTGCTGCTGCTGCTGCGCATGCTCATCCTCGCGTTGCTCGCGCTGGCGGTGGCGCGGCCGACCCTAGGTCTGGCCGGGGGCGGTGAACGCCTGGTGCTGGTGCTGGATCGCAGCGCCAGCATGGGTCCGGGCAGCGACAGCCCCGGCCCTTTGGCCCAGGCCGCGGCGACCCTCGGCCCGCGCCTGGGGGAATGGCGCAGCGTG
>JBILDK010000033.1:0-12861 GCA_044352625.1 Planctomycetota bacterium | reverse complement strand
GCATGCGCGTGATGTCGAAAAGACCATCGCCACCACGCGCATGCTGGGGGATGGGAAGGATGTCGTCGGCTTCACCAACCGCTACCGGCATCAGGACGGATCATATCGGACTATCGAATGGCGGTCGAATACCTACCAGGGGAAGCTGATCTACGCCGCTGCGCGGGACATCACCGAGCGCGTGGCGATGGAGCAGCAACTGCGCGACAGCGACGATCGGCATCGCCTGCTGGTCGAGCGCCTGCGCTTGGCGGTTGCCTCCATGCAGCTGGGCATCTGGGATTGGGAGGTGGCGACCAACCAGCTTGACTGGGACGAGGGCATGTGCGCGATCTATGGTCTCAAGCCCGGTGAGTTCTCGAATTTCTATGCGGGCTGGACCTCGCGCCTGCTCCCCGAGGACAGGCCGGCTGCCGAGATGGCCTTGCAGACCGCCTTGAACGGCGGTGCCGACTACGACCTCGCCTTCCGCATCCGCCTCCCAAGTGGCGAGCTTCGTCACATCCGGGGCACGGCATTGATCAAGCGCGATGCCACAGGGCAGCCACAGCGCATGATTGGCCTCAACTGGGACATCACCAGCAAGGTCAAGGCCGAGCAGGACCTGATCACGGCCAAGGAGCAGGCCGAGTCCGCCAGCCGCGCCAAGGCCGAATTCCTCGCGGTGATGAGCCATGAGATCCGCACCCCGCTCAATGGCGTGCTCGGTCTGTCTGGCATGCTGATGGATACCCGCCTGGACGATGGCCAGCGCGACCTGCTCGAGCAATTGCACACCTGCGGCGACAGTCTGTTGGTGCTGATTAACGACATTCTCGACTTCTCCAAGATCGAGGCTGGCAAGCTGGAAATGGAAGATGAGGAATTTAGCCTGCGTCACACCATCGACGACGCCATCACCCTGGTGGCGCAGCGGGTGAACGCCAAGGGCCTGGAACTGACCACGGTGCTCGCGCCGGGCATTCCGGATCGCCTGCGCGGCGACCAGACCCGGCTGCGTCAGGTGCTGGCCAATCTGTTGTCCAATGCAGTGAAGTTCACCGAGAACGGCACCATCGCCATCCGCGTCCGCCCGTTGCCCGTCAGCGGCGCAACCGACGCGGCGCTGCACCTGGAGTTCACCGTCGCCGATACCGGCATCGGCATGTCTCCGGACGCCCAGCAGCGCCTGTTCCAGCCTTTCACCCAGGCGGACAGCTCCACCGCGCGGCGCTTCGGCGGCACTGGCCTGGGCCTGGCCATCACCCGGCGCTTGGTGGAATGCATGGAAGGGGAGATAGGCGTCTCCAGCCAGGTGGGCATCGGATCCGTGTTCCGTTTCACCATCCAATTGCGTACCGTGAGAAGTGAAGCCTCGCCCATCACGTTAGAGGGAATGCGCGTCCTTCTGGCCATCCGTACTCCGACGCTGCGTGCCGCCCTGAGCGAGCAGTTTGGCCATTGGGGCATCGATCTGGTTGTGGCCCCGGTCAATGAGGTAATCCCCGGCCTGCACGCTGCCAGGGCAGCCGGCAGACCCTACCAGGCCCTGGTCATCGATGCCGACCGGGCGGTGGACGAAGCATTGCGCCGGGCAGCAGGCGAGGCCCCGACCTGCGTCATCGTCGATCTGAGCGGCAGCAGCGATGTCCAGGCGGACATCGCCGTGTCGCGGCCAGTGCGGATCGGTCTGTTGCGTCGCCATCTGCTGGAGGTGAGGTCCGGAACCCAGACCTTCCGTAGCCGGTCAGGGGTGGCCGCCGTGCGGCTCACGGGCCATGTCCTGGTGGCCGAGGACAATCCGGTCAACCAGCGGGTCGCAATCACTCTGCTGAGCACGCTGGGCCTGACCTGCGATCTCGCCGCGGATGGACAGGAGGTTATCGCTGCGCTCTCCCGACGAGCCTACGATCTGGTGTTGATGGACTGCCAAATGCCGGTGATGGATGGCATGGCCGCGACCCGTGTCATCCGTCAGCAGGAGGTCAATGCGGGCACCAGGTTGCCCATCCTCGCCCTGACCGCCGGCGTGACCAACGAGGAGCGGAAGGCGACCCGCGACGCTGGCATGGACGGCTTCATCACCAAGCCGATACGACGCGAGGAACTGGTCGAAACCCTGGCCCGCTGGCTGCCGGTCCGCCCCGACCCGATGGTGATCCCCACCCACGAGCCCCTCGCCGAGATCAGCGTCTTGCGCCGACTCTATGATGACAATGACGACGTCGACGAGATCGTGCAGATGTTCAGTGACGAAGGCGCCAAATGCCTGGCGATACTCACCTCCAGCCAGGACCTGACCGCGATCAGCTTCACCGCGCATCGCCTCAAGGGTACCGCGCTGCTGATCGGGGCGCGCCGTTTCGCCGGTCAGTTGATGCGGATCGAGGATTGCTGCCGTAACGGCGACGGTGACGGCTGCCAGCGCGTCAGCGCTGGGCTTGCGGATCTGTGGAAATCCACCATCAGCGAACTGCGCCGTCAGACGGCACAGTTGGACCGCTCGTCCTGAAAGCAGCCGGCTGGAAGTCCGGAGTTCAGACCGGACGTTCGAGATGGTGCCGGACCACGTCGGCGAGTTCGCTGATGGCGAAGGGTTTGGCCAGGAATCCGTTCATTCCGGCGTCGCGGCAGGCGGCGCGGTCGCGGTCCTCATCCCGGCCGGTGACGGCGATCAAGGGCAGGGTAGAGCCGCTGGAGCGGATCCGCCGGGCGAGGTCGATCCCATCGCCATCTGCAAGCAGGAGGTCGATCAGGGCCAGGTCCACGCCGCCGCAGGCAATGCGCTTCAAGGCTCCATCGACGGTGCGTTCCACCACCACCTGATGGCCGGAAGCCTCGATCACCCGGCGCACCAGCATCGCCCCGACCGCGTCGTCCTCGACCAGCAGGACAGTGCCGGGGTGGGCGGCGCGGCGCCCACCGAGCCGCGCCAGGGCCTCGGCCACCTGACCCCAGCGGAAGGGCCGGATCAGAGTGCCATCAGCCCCGGCGGAGGCGAGGCGTCCGGCGTCGATTTGCCGGGTTATTGGTACTGTCACCAGGACCGGCAGATCCGGGGCCGACACGGCCGAGCGCACTGCACCTGGAGCGTCGGCGGCATAGGGAACAATGGCAAGGACCGGTGTTCCCCCGGCGCAGGCGGCGCAGGCGGCAGCGAGATCGGCCCCGGCGGCCACGGTATGCCCATACGCGGAGAGCCGGCCACAGAGGGCCTCGCGCGAGACCGGGCCTGGTTCGACCACCAGCACGAGGCCGGAATGGAGCGCAGGAACGGTAGGGCCACTCAGGAACCCCAGGGAAATAAGAAAACGGAAAGTTGAGCCGGTTCCTGGGGTGCTCGTGACCTGGAACTCGCCACCCATCATGCCGACCAGTCGCTGGCAGATGGCAAGGCCCAGTCCGGTGCCGCCGAATCGCCGCGTGGTCGAGCTGTCTGCCTGGATGAAAGGCTGGAAGAGCCGCGGCAGGGTTTCGCGGTCAATGCCGATACCGGTGTCGTAGACTGCGAACACCAGCTCCTGACACGAGGAGCCCAGGGATTCCCGGGCGAGGTCAATGGTCAGGCGCACTGACCCGTGCTCGGTGAACTTCACCGCATTGGACAGCAGGTTGACCAATACCTGACGCAACCGGGTCGGATCGCCTATCAGTTGGGCAGGTAGGGCCGGATTCACCACTGCGCCCAGGTCGAGTCCTTTGACCGTGGCGCGTTCGGCAACGATCTGCACCGCTTCGTCAGCGACCTCGCGGATGGCGAATGGGATGCGCTCCAGTTCGAGGGTGCCGGACTCGAAGCGGTTGAGATCGAGCAGGTCGTTGATCAGGTGCAGCAGATTGTCGGCGCAGAGGTGGATGGTGTCGGCAAACTCACGCTGGTCGCGATCCAACTCGGTGCCGGCGAGCAGCGAGGCCATGCCGATGACCCCGTTGAGCGGAGTGCGTAGTTCATGGCTGACAATGGCCAGGAAGTCCTGCTTGGCGCGGGCCGCGTCGACCGCGGCGATGCGCGCATCCTCGATCTGGCGTTCGCGCTCGCGCTCGACGCTCAGTTCGCGCACTACAAGGCCGAACAGGCGCAGGCGCCCGCGGAGGTCGGTGATTCCGCTGGCGGCGATGAGCGCGGGCACGATGCGTCCGTCACGGATCGTCAGCTCAACCTCACCGCGCCAGCCCAATCCGTTACGACAGCCGTTGGCGAGACGCTCCCAATCACTGGCGGCTAAGCGCCCGGCCAAGTTCGCGGCTTCATCCAGGTTGCCAGCACCCAGCCCGAACAGGTCACGGCCGGCACGGTTGAGCCAGGTCAGTCGGCCGTCCGGATGTGCCACCGCCACGACCTCGGCGGTACTCTCGGCGAGAATCGCCAGGGCCGCCTGCTCCTCTTCACGGCGATGGCGCTGGGAGACGTCCTCGATCAGCATCTGGACCACGGAATGACCACCAAGGACGATGCAGGTGCTGCGCAAAATGGCGCTGAAGTGGCGATCAGAGCGGGTGCGCAGGATCACCACAAGGCGATCGCTGCCGGTGGACCAGGAGGATGAGGATTCATCGTCCTTTTTAGCGATCTCGGGAACGGCGAGGTCGCGGAAGGAGCCGCCCACCAAGTCGCTGCGGGTGGGAGCGTCGAACAACACCAGGGCGGCGAGGTTGGCATCGACGATGCGATCGCCATCGAGCACCAGGAGGGCATCCGCAGCATGTTCAAAGAGCGACAGGTACCGCTCCTGGGATAGACGCAGGGCCGAATGTGCCGAGCGTTCAGCCCGTACGGCACGGTCGATGGCCACGGCCAGCATGCCCAGCTCATCGCTGCGCTCGGTGCTGATCCGCAGGTCCGTCTCTGTCTCAAGCCGTCCGACCTGGGTCACCAGTCGGGTCAGCGGCCGACCGACGTACCAATCCAACAGCACAGCAATGAGGCCACCAAGCAGCACGGTCATGCCCACCAACACCAGGAGCAGGTCGTTGAGGGTCTCTTCGCCAGTGCGCCATAGGGTCCGAGGCTGCTCGATGCGGGCGAGCACCGCGGGCTGCTGGTCCACATCCACCAGCATGGCATAGCCGACGACCGTGGTCGGATCCCGGACCACGACCTGGGCCTGTCGCGTGGTGGCAATCGTGGTCACCGCATCTTGGCTCTCGGAGTCGTGGGCTCCGCCCCACCAGGTCAAGGCGAGCGGCTGGCGCAATTGGGCGCCGAGCCGGTGGATCAGGGACTCATCAAGCAGCCGGAGCATGACCAGAACGCCTTGACCCGCGCCGCTGCCATCGCTGCCCGTGACAGGTCCGGCAGCAACCATCATCACGGTGCCTTCTGAAACCATGAAGCCCACCAGGCGGTGTCCGCCGGCGGCAGCGGCCATGAAGGGTGAGCTTGGGGCCAGCAGGGTCGCCGGGACGGGCCGACCCAAAGCACCGACTGTGCAACCAGTGCGGTTGAGGTAGACTAGGCCGTGGAGGTCGAGCGTGGTAAGGGTGCTCTCAACCAGATTCGAAGTCGGGAAGCCAGGGGCCTTGCCGGTGACGAAATCCCTGGCGTCGTCCCATTGGCTCCAGTCGCCGAGCCGTGCCCCGAGGGTCGAGCGCTCGCGATCCATCAGCGCCCCGAGCCGGTCCAGCGAAGTCAGCACTTCCCGAGTTTCAAGATTCCGAAATCGGTCGAGCAGGATCCCACGCACGAAGCCGGCCCCGATCAAGGCCATTAGGGCCGTGGCGATCGCGGTTAGCAGCAGGCTCATGGTACGCAACGTCATCGAGCAAGCATACTATGGAATTCGGGGTGTGCGCCATACCCTCCTGCTCCATCATGGACCTAGCAGCTCTCGCCCGCGGTTTCGCCCCAATCCAGGATTCGATGAAGGCCGCTCAGGCCCGCCGCGCCGGCGAGGCGGTCGAAGGAACCGCCGGCGGTGGTGCGGTTAAGTTGCGACTGCGCGGCGACCTCACGGTTGCGGGCGTGACCATTGCCCCCGCAGCGGCCCAGGCCTCCGCTCATGATCCCTCCATGCTTGAGGACCTGGTCACCGCCGCCCTTGGCGACGCCCTGCGCCAGCACAAGCAACGCTATGGTGGCACGGTCGAGGAGCAATTCAGCAAGATGCTGGCCGGCGCCGATCTCGGGGCGATGATGGGGATGTTCGGGCAGCGCTGAAGACAGCGTCCGGAAGTCCGGTCGTCTTCTCCATGCTCCACCGCTGGTTGCATGACGAACTTGGCGATCGTGCGGGAGACGCGTCAGCCGTAACCACGGCAACGACCGCTAGCACGAGACGACCGGACGACCAGACGTTCTTTAGACCGGACGTTCTTCGATCACGCACACATCCGGCAATTGTCGCCACCGGCCGTCGTGATCGAGGCCATAGCCGACCACGAAGCGGTCGGGGATGGTGAAGCCGACCCGGTCAGCGCGGGGCAGGCCGGCGGGGTCGCGGCGCGCCGGCTTGTCGAGCAGCACGCAGGTGCCGACGCTCGCGGCGCCAGCGGCGCGCACTGCGGTCACCACCGCCGCCAGGGTGCGGCCGGTGTCGAGGATGTCGTCCACCACCACCACCGAGCGTCCACTCAGATCCGGCAGATGCCCCAGATCCACCCGCCCGGTGGATTCCTTGCCTGCATAGCTGGCGGCGCGCAGGAAACGCAGTTCGAGATCCGGGAGGGGGATCGCACGTACCAGGTCGGCGGTGAAGCAGCACGCCCCGTCAAGCAGGCCGAGGATGACCGCGTTGCGCCCCGCCAGCTCGCCGGCCAACCCGGCTCCGAGATGGCGCACGCGCCGGGCGATGCTGACGGCGGGGATGAGGACGGTGGGGCGCATCTAGCGGATTGCTCCGGTCGGGTCGTCCGGTCGTCCGGTCGCCCGATCATCTAGCCACGGCCCTGCCGTGACGGTCTGCAACGTCGGATTCGGATGACGACCGGACGACCGGACGACCAGACGACCGGTCGTTCTCAGTCGTCCGGTCGCCCGATCATCTAGCCACGGCCCTGCCGTGACGGTCTGCAACGTCGGATCTGGATGACGACCGGACGACCGGACGACCAGACGACCAGACGTTCTCATGCGAACTCCGTCAACGGCACCTTGCGCTCGATCTTCTCGGCGCCCAAGGTGCGTTCGACCACCACGCCGTCCTTGACCTCGTTGCCGCCGAGGATGAACAGGCGTGCGGCGCCGTCGGCCTCGGCGCGCTGGATGACGTTCTTGAAGCGGCGCTGGCTGTAGTCCACCGCCACCGCCCGGCCGCGGCCGCGGAGGCTGGCGGCGATGCGGTTGGCGACCACGAACTCCTTCGCCGACATCGGATAGACCACGTCGTCGATCCCTTTGCCGAAGGTTGGAAGCCGGCCCAGCTCGGCCAGCAGTTCACCGATCACCACGTCGCCAAAGCCAAAGCCGACCATCGGCACCGAACTGCCGCCGAGGTGCGCGCAGAGGTGATCGTAGCGCCCGCCGCCGGCCACCGCACGGCGGATCGAGCCGACCTGGGCGAAGACCTCCCACACCGTGCCGGTGTAGTAGCTCAGGCCGCGGATCACCGACAGGTCGATGCGGATGAGGTGGGCGATGCCCCAGCCCTCGGCCAGGGCCATCAGTTCGCGTAGGGCGAGCAGGCCGGGATTGTCGGCGGGGACCTGCTCGGCGAGCTGGTCGAGGCCGCGCACGTCCAACAGGCGCAGGATCGCGGCCCCGTGCTCGGCCGACACGCCCTCGACCGCGAGCAGGCGCAGGATCTCGCCGTCCTCGACCTTGCCGCGCTTGTCGATCACCACGCACACCGCGGCGAAACGCTCGCCGTCGATGCCCATGGCGGCGAGGACGTGGCCCAGCACCTGGCGGTTGGACACCCGCCACACCGCTTCAGGCTCAGGCTTGGCCGCAACGTCGAGGTTGAGTCCCACCGCGCGGCAGAACGCCACCTGCGCCGCCATCAGCTCGGCCTCGGCCGCCACGGATTCCAGGCCGATCACATCCATGTTCCACTGGAAGTGCTCGCGCTTGCGGCCCTTCTGGGTCTCCTCGTAGCGGAAGCACTGGGGGATGGCGTACCAGCGCAGCGGCAGCGCCAGGGCCGCGCCCTTGGCCATGATCATGCGCGCCAGCGAGGGGGTCATCTCCGGGCGCAGGGACAGGTGCCGCTGCCCCTTGTCCTGGAAGTCATAAAGTTGTCGCGTCACCTCGTCGCCGGCTTTGCGCTTGTACAGGTCGGCGTGCTCCAGCACACAGGCATCGTACTCCTCGTAGCCGAACGACCGCGCCACCGCCCGGAAATGCCCGAACAGCCAGGTGCGGACACGCATCTCCTCGGGATAAAAGTCGCGGGTCCCCTTCACCGGGGCGGTATCGATCTGGCTCAGCATGTCAGTCATGGGGGAAACATGTTGCCGACGCCCGGACCATGGGCAACGGTGCGGTGCGCGCTGCGCGCGCGGTGCGACGAACTGTCCAAGCCGGAAGGCAAGCATGTCGCGTCGCGCTGCCTTTGTTGTCCCCGCACCCGGCCGCAGGCCGACCGCACCAGCGCGCGTAGCGCGCAACGCCTTTGCCTTCGCACCCAGCCGCAGGCCGACCGCACCGCGCGCGCAGCGCGCTTCGGCAATTTACCGTGGTTTCCAGGTAACATTGTTGCCGTCGCGAATCAGGTCGATGTACGTGAGGTTGCCGCGTTCGCCGTCGATGCCGACTTCGCCCAGTGAGGCTGGGGAGCCGTCGGCGCGGGCGGTGAGGAACAGTCCTCGCCAAGCTGGTTTGGCGGGGCGGTTGGCGATTCCCGCAAAGGCACCGAGTACCGATTGTGGGCTGGCCAGACTGCGCGACCAGGTGCCGACGCGCCAGGTGGGATAATAGCCGAGGCCATTGCGCATGGCCTGCATCTGGTCGGGGGCGCCAGGCGAACAGGAGGCGATCACCACGCATGCCAGGGGCTTGGCTTTGCGCAGTCCACCAAGGGTTTCATAGAAGGCTTTATTGACGCGCAGATGCTGGTCGATCGCGGTGCCGGCGATGGTCACGCCGCCGCCATGGCCGATCAGGAAAACCGCTTCGGGGATGACTGTGGAACCCTCCAGTTCAGCGTGCAATAGGTGGGCAACGGCACTGAAGTCGATCCCACCCTGTTCGCCAAAGTGCACCCACAGACTGGTTTTGGTGCCGCTGATGCGTTCGGCCTTGGTCACGCCCGGGACCTTGAGGATGAGGGGGGTGAGCGTCGGTTCGGCGGCAGTCAATCCGCACTGGACACACAAAAGACAGGCCATCAGTATGGTACGCATGGATTTCATCATGCCACCCTCACGGCCCCTCAGCAAGTGGCGTGGAGCGGCGTACGATCTCCGTATACGGAGGAACCACCATGCGCTGCATTCCCGCCCTCGTTCTTGCCCTGGCGCTTGCCGCCCCTGGCAATGCCGCGGTCAACGACATCCCGGACGGCTCCACAGCCACCATCACTCCGCTGCCCGGTCTGGCCATGCTGCGCATTGCCCAGGCGCGGCGCGTCTACACCCTGCCCGTGACCCGCATTGTTGGCATTCAGGATAAGCCAGCTGGCTGCATCCTGTGGATCGAGGGCCCATCAGGCGTGCAGCAGCTTGATTACGTTCTCAGTGGGGAACAGATGTTGACCCTGGTTCGGGCGGCCCTGGCCCCAATGCCGCCAGCCCCGTGATTGGGCCGCTACAAGCGTCCGTCGGCCACTAGGTGACGACTGGGTCGCCCACAGCCGGGTCCGGTTGACGAGCCACAACCGGCGGCTATGGTGCGCCCCCATTTTTACCTGACCGAGGTCAAGCATGCCCACCGTGTCCATCCCCCGTAGCGCCCAGTCGCTGACCGGTACCGAGCGTCCGACCCTGGCCCAGATCCGCCTTTTACGGCGCATCGCCTCCCAGGACGCCGAGGAACGCGGCCGTCTCTTGGCGCTGCTGCAGGACGGGATCCCGGGCACCAAGGACAAGAGCCGCCAGGCGATTCTCTCCCTCGCCCTCGGCCGCTTCGCCGACGCCGAAGAGCTGCTCGACGCCAAAGATGCCTATGGTCAGGCCCTGCTGGGGCTGATCTACGCTGAGCTGGGCGACTACAGCGAAGCCAAAACGCTGCTTCAAGGTGCGGTCAAGGGTCTGCCCGAGGCCAAGGCTGAGCTGGCCCGTGTGCTCCTCGCCGCCGGCAGCCTGGACGAAGCCGAGAAGGTTGCCGCCACCGTGGCTGAGCCAGCTGAGCGCGACTTCCTCACCGGCTGTGTGCTCGAGGCGAAGGGCAATGTCGAAGGCGCGATCAAGGCCCTCGAGTCAGCCCTTGAAGCCAATGGTGAACACGTCGAGGCGGCGTTCAAGATCGGCTGTCTGCTCGACCGTATCGGCGACGACGATCTCGCTGCCGAGCACTACCTGGTGTGCGCGGACGTGTGGCCCGCCTATGTGCCCGGGGTGATCAATCTCGGCACCTTGTTCGAGGAACGCGGCGAGGCCAACGCGGCGGTGGACTGCTTCCGCCAGGCCCTGTCCTACAACCCCCGCGAGCGCCGCGCGCTGACCCTGCTGCGCGACGCCAAGTCCAGCCGCCAGATGTACTACGACGAAAAGGAGGAGCGTGAACGCGAGCGCATGGAGAAAATCATGCGCACCAGCGTCAATGATTTTGAATTGTCGGTGCGCTCGCGTAATTGCTTGGCCAAGATGAATATCTTCACTCTCGGTGATCTGCTGCGCATCACCGAAGCCGAGATGCTGTCGTACAAAAATTTTGGTGAGACCTCGCTCAAGGAAGTGAAGGAGATGCTCGCGGCGCGCAATCTGCGTCTGGGCATGTACCGCGAGGTTGAGGAACGCCTGATCAGCAAGGCCGACCAGAAGGTGCTGGGCGAGTCGATCGAGCGTCTGGAACTCTCGCCCAAGGTGGCGAGCGTGCTGGAGAACCTGGGTGTTTCGCGCCTGGGCGATCTCGCCCAGTACACCGACTTGGACCTCTACAAGGCCCCGGGCAGTGGCCAAAGCGTGGTTCAGGAGCTGAGCACGGCCCTTGGCGCCTACGGCGTCGGCCTGCGTAAACCTGACGTCCGCCTCTAAGGTAAACGGAAGCGGTTCCCTGGGGGCGGCATGGTTGCACCCCAGGGGAAAGTCCTACACTGATGTCCGATGCATCAGGTCTATGAACTCAACGTCAGAGCTTGGCGCGCGGAACGGTCGGAAGCTCTTGGTCGGACCGCGACGCTTGATGACCTGCCTTATGAAATTCTTGACCACCTTGTTGAGGGTGGGTTCACTTGGCTGTACTTGCTTGGCGTCTGGCGCACCGGTCCCTTGTCGCGGGCCGCAGCGCTGAAGGACACCGCACAGATCGAGCACTTGGCTCGGGTCCTGCCTGGTTTCAGTGAAGCTGACGTGGCGGGTTCGCCCATGGCGATCATGGGCTACGAGGTCATGTCTGAGCTAGGGGGTGACGAGTCCCTGGCGCGATTGCGTGAACGGGCCCAGGCGTGCGGATTGTCACTGATGCTCGACTTCGTGCCCAATCACGTGGGTCTCGACCATTCCTGGGCGCGGCAGCATCCGGAGTGGTTCATTCTCGGTGACGAATACCGCCTGCGTACCCATCCCGAGGCCTGGTGCCGGCTGCACGGGCTGATTTTTGCCCACGGTCGGGATCCGTTCTTTGCCCCGTGGACCGCCACCTTGCAGCTCGACTTCGCCAAGTCCGAGGTCCAGGAGGCGGTGATACGCGAGGCATGCAGCATCGCCTCGCGCTGTGACGGCCTGCGTGTAGACGAGGCCATGCTGGTGCTCGACGACGTGTTCGAAGGCACCTGGGGCAGACGTGGACCCGATTTCTGGAAGCCCTGTCTGGCCCGGGTGCGATCCGAACATCCCGGCACCGTATTCATGGCCGAGGTGTACTGGAACCTCGAATACCGGTTACAACAGGAAGGCTTCGACTTCACCTACGACAAGACCCTCTACGACCGCCTGCTTGACGGTGATGCTGAGTCGGTACGCGCCCACTTGCGCGCCGGGCTCGACTATCAGCACCACTGCGTGCGTTTTGTCGAGAATGAGGACGAGCAGCGTGCCGCCACGCGCTTCGCCGACCCTGACCGCCATCGCGCCGCCCTCCTCGTCACCGGCATGATTCCCGGCTTGCTTCTCTGTCATCATGGGCAGGAGGACGGCCTGCGTCTGCACTCCCCGCTGATCGCCGCCCGCCGCCCGCCCGAAGAGGGCAGTGAGCCACATCGCCGGGCCTACCGCGAACTATTGCATCTGCTTGCCGAGCCCGCGCGCCATGATGGCACCTGGCGCCTGCTTGAACCCGTGGGCCTCCAAGGGCGCAGTCTGGTGGCCTGCCTCTGGTCCCTGCCCTCATTTCATCAACTTTTGGTGGTGGTGAACCTCTCCGGGAGTGCGGTCAAGGGTGTGATTGAGGCCGGCCCCCTGGTGGACCGCGACTGTCAGTTCCTTGACCAGACAGCGCCGGAGGCCCAATCGTTCACCCTTTCCGGGGCGGAGCTGCTTGAGCGTGGCATCCCCATCGCCTTGCCGGCCTGGGGCGCGGTGGCTTACCGGATCATGATCCTGCACTAAGCCAGAGAGCCTCAGCCAGCTTGAGCAAGCGTAGCGCCCGTACCAACGGCGCGCCCGGAGTGGCCTCCTCTAAAGGCCGGCACGATGAGACCCGCGCGGCGGCACTGGCAGTCGCTGTGCTGACATTGGGTGTACCGACAGCAGTCAGTTTACCTGCGGTGAGATGGGCACTGACGCATGGGGCATAACTTGCCACTGCCATCAACCCAAACGTCGCGGTTGATGGGTCAGGGTGAGTGGTTCATGGTTTCGAGCCACGGTTTTACAGCGCCAGTGCGTTCATCCGTAGGGTACGCGGAT
>JBILDK010000316.1:0-3939 GCA_044352625.1 Planctomycetota bacterium | reverse complement strand
GTTCATCTCGGTCGAGTTGGCCTCGGCCAGACCGAGGACATTGCGCGCAAATTCGATGCAGGCGGCCTGCCTGCATGCCCAGGCACAGACCGAGGTAGGGGATGCCGTGCTCGCGGGCGAAGCGGATGGCGCGCAATTTGCCTTCGAAACCGCGCTTGCCGAAGCCACCCGGAACGAGAATCGCATCCACACCTTTGAGCTTATCCTGCCAGGTGTCGTCCTTTTCAAGTTGCTCGCTCTCGATGCGTACGAGATTGGCCTTGAGCAGATGCGCGTAGGCGGCGTGGTCGATGGATTCGGTCACCGATTTATAGGCGTCCTGATGATCGATGTACTTGCCGATGAGCGCGATCGACACCGTGTCCTTGGGCTTGCGGATATGCCCCAGCATGAGATCCCAGTCGTGCATGTCGCACGTGCGCTCGGGAAGGCCGAGGCGGCGCACCAGGGACTCGTGCAGTCCCTGCTTGAAGAGGACCTGGGGCACTTCGTAGATCGTGGTGGGAACGTCCGCCAGATCGATGACCTTGTCTACATCCACGTTGCAGAACAGGGCGAGCTTGTCGCGGGTCGACTTGGACAGGGGCTTTTCCGCGCGGCAGAGCAGGAAGTCGGGGACGATGCCGATTTCGCGCAGTTTCTGCACGCTGTGCTGGGCGGGCTTGGTCTTGATCTCGCCAGCGGCACGGATGTAGGGAATGTAGACCAGGTGCAGGAAGGCCACATTGTCGCGGCCGACCTCATGACGCAGTTGGCGCACGGCCTCCATGAAGGGCAGGCCCTCGATGTCGCCGACGGTACCACCGACCTCGCTGATCACCACATCCACATCAGGGCCGCCGAGGGCGCGGATGGTGCCCTTGATCTCGTCGGTGACGTGGGGCACGACTTGGACCGTGCCGCCGTTGTACTTCCCGGCGCGCTCCTTGGCGATCACGGTCGAATAGATGCGGCCGCTGGTGACGGTCGAAAGCTTCGAGCAGGGCGTGCCCAGGAAGCGCTCGTAGTGACCCAGGTCGAGGTCGGTCTCGGCGCCGTCGTCGGTGACGAAGACTTCACCGTGCTGGAACGGGTTCATGGTCCCCGGATCGACGTTGAGATACGGGTCGAGCTTCTGGATGCGCACGCGGAAGCCCATGTTCACCAGGAGCCTTCCGATCGAGGCGCAGGCGATGCCCTTGCCTAGCGAGCTGACGACGCCGCCGGTAACGAGGATGTGCTTGGTCTGATGAGGACGGGTAGGCATTGCCAGGTTCTGAGTTAGGCGTTTGAAAAAGGACGGTGCCAGCGGGCGAGGAAGGCGTCGTAGTCGGCGCGCACATCGATGCCGGGGACGGCATGCTCGACCACGGCAGCACTGATGCCGATGCCGGCTTCGAGCGCGCGGAGCTGCTCCAGCTTCTCGCTCTGCTCCAGCGGGCTGGCGGGCAGCGCGGCATAACCGAGCAGGACCTCGCGGCGGTAGGCATAGATGCCGAGGTGGCGGTGGCAGGTGGGACGCGGACCGCCGGCATCCCGGTCGAACACCGCCGGGGCGCGGGTGAACCACAGGGCGCGGTGGCCATGGCCGAGGATCAGCTTCACCTGGTTGGGATTGGCCTGGGCGGTGGCATCAGCCGCTACGCACAACGTCGCCATGCCCGCCCAGGGATGGCGGTCGAGCAGCCCCGCCACCAGGCGGATGTGCTCCGGGTCCATCTCCGGCTCGTCGCCTTGGACATTGACCACGACGTCGGCATCGAGCCCGGCGGCGATCTCGGCGATGCGGTCGGTGCCGCTCTGGTGGTCCATCCGGGTGAGGGCGGCGCGGACCCCGACCCGGCCCGCCGCAACGCATAGGGCTTGATCATCAGCGCACACCGTAACCGACTCTGGCCCAAAGGCTTTCGCCGCCTGTCGGGCAGCGGTGGCGATGAGCGGCTCGCCGTGTTCGGCGAGCAACAGCTTGTCGGGCAGCCGGGTCGAAGCCCGGCGGGCAGGAATGAGGACGGCGACACGCACGATCCGGCGAGGCTAGAGCGCAGCCGGCGGCGTCAACCCTGGGCGCGCAACCCCTGGGAGCGCGGCCGGCTCGGCCGCATCGTGATGGACGCTGACCCGCAGGCGCCCGAGCCGGGCGCGCTCCCAGGGAGGTCAGGCGAACGGCAGCGGGCAGCCCACGGTGGTGGCGACCAGGCGCAGAACCTCGGCTTCGGCCACGGTGACCTGGCCGTCGGCGGCGACGCTCCAGGCGGCGGCGGTGACCAGGCGGCGGCGCAGGCCGAAACCGGAGCTGCGGCAGGCATCGAGGGCTGTGCCCAGGCGTTCCAGCGAACGGTCCGTCGGCCACTCCAGGGATTCGACCCCAAGGCTGTGGACCGCGGCGGCGAATGCCCCACGAGCGGTCGTCTGATCGTCGCCAGCGGTCTGGGCGAGATGCGACAGCACCACCGCCGCATGGGGTAAAAACGGGGCCAGGGCCAGGAGGCGCGGGCTGGGCATCCGTCCATCGCTCAGCAGCAGTTCCAGATGGCGCAGCAGGCAGAACACGGTCAGCGACGGTTTGCCCGCGCCCCAGGCGGCCTGGCGCGCGATGCGCAGCACCTCCACCCGCTGGCTCGGGGTGAGTTGGCGCAGAGCGGGGGCAGCCAGATCCATCAGCGGGAGGCGGCCGCGCTGGCCCAAGGCCGCCACCTGGGGCCGCAGCCTCGCCAGATCCTTGGCCAGCAGGCTGTCGGCAGCGCGCAGCGCCGCATCGATTTGGAGCGTCGCTACCGCCGGGCGCGGATCGCACAGCGCGGCGAGGGCCGCAGCGCGGGCGGCCACCGGTTGGTGCATCTCGGCGCGCAGGCCCGGTGGCAAATCGGCGAGGAAGGTCCCGGCGAGGCTGAGCGAAGCGGGCGGCATGGCGCCCACCGCGGCGGCGATGCGCTCGACCGCCACCTGTCGGGGCATGACCGGCGCCGGAGTCGCACCGACCAACCCGGCTGCCGCGGCCGGCAGCGCGCCGGCCGCGGCAGTTCCGCCAGCCAGCGCGGCGGTGGCGGGATAGCGCCCGTCCCAGGCGGGATCGAGGCGGCGGATGCGTTCCTCAAGCGGGGGATGGGTGGCAAGCCAGGAGATCCACGGCGCGCTGCCCGCGCCGAACAGCAGGTGACCCGCCTCGCCGGCCCGCGCCGTGGCCAGGCGGGCACCGGCCCCCAGGCCGCCGATGCGTTTGAGGGCCCCGCCGATGGCGGCTGGATCGCGGGTGAACTGCACCGCGCTGGCATCCGCCAAAAACTCGCGGCTGCGGCTGATGGCGGCGCGAATCACGCTCCCGGCGAAGGCGCCAATGCCGCCGATGGCCCACAGCGCGAAGCCTGCGGCGTAGAGCGCGAGGAGGCCGCCACCGTCCTTCTGACCCCGACTGCGCACGCGAGGCCGGGCCATGGCTTCGATCAACTGGGCTCCGGCCTGGCTGAGTGCCATGAGGCCGTGCACCAACCCCATCAGGCGCAGATTCAGACGCATATCGCCGTTGAGGATGTGGCTGAATTCGTGGCCGATGACGCCTTGCAGTTCGTTACGCGGCAAGTGTTCGAGCGTACCGCGAGTCACTGCCACCACCGCATCCTCGGCTTGATGGCCGGCGGCAAAGGCGTTGATGCCGGCTTCTGACTCCAGCACGTACACCGCCGGCATCGGCGTACCCGAGGCCAGGGCCATTTCCTCGACCACGTTCACCAGGCGGCGGTGCTGCGGGCTTTCATCGCCGGTCACCGGGCGGCCGCCGAGCATCTCGGCCACCACCCGTCCGCCGCCGCGCAGTTCCCAGGTCTTGAGCAGGGCCGCACCGAGGATCACCGCCAGGGCGCCGCCGGCCACCGCCGCGTGGGCCTGCCACGGCACCGCCGTAGGCACCGACGCGGTCCAGATGCCGATCAGCACCAGGTCGAGGGCCGCCACCACCGCCAATAC
>JBILDK010000315.1:0-3946 GCA_044352625.1 Planctomycetota bacterium | reverse complement strand
CACGCTGTGGTGCAGGACGTGGTCGATGCGCCAGTCGGCGAACAGCTCGCTGAGGTCGTTGATGCTGAACAGGTGGCGCCGGCCCTGGCCCTTGAACAGGCCCTGGCGGAACTCGTGCCAGTCGCCGTTGCCCAGGCAGGTGGCGTGGCGGGCGTCAGGATGGTGGTCGGTGAAATTGATCCCCAGGTACCAGCCGCCGGGCTTGAGCACGCGGCGGAACTCGGCCACCCGCTCCCGGATCTCGGCCCAGCCGGACTGGCAGAGCGATTCGCGGTCGATGATCGCATCGAATTGTCCGTCGGGAAACGGCAGGCGCGGCCCGTTGAACAGGGCGAAGCGGTCGGCCGGCAGGTCGAGGCCCTCGCCGGCCATGCGCCGGCGAGTCATGTCGAGCGCCGACTGGGCGACATCGCCGGCATAGGCCGCGAAGCCCTCGCGGGCGAGGAACCAGAAGTTGTTGCCGCCACCGCAGCCGTAATCGAGGATGCGCACCGCGCTGCGGTCTGGGGCGTTGGCGAAGCGGCGCATGACCATGCTCACCACCAAGTCGAACGGCCACTTCGCCACCCGGCGGTCATCCCGGTAGCGTTCCTCCCAGATGCGCTGGTTGTTCGATTCGAGGTCGGTCATGGACGGTTCCCTACAGAGTGCGTCAGGCCAGGCGGGCGAGGACGCCGCCCTGTTCAAGTCGTTCGATCACCGGTCGGCAGTCGGCAATGTCGACACCGAGCCGGTCGGCGATGGCAAGGAGGTCGTTGCGGCCATCGCAATAGACGAGCAGGTTCATCTGCAGGCCGACCACCTTGAGGATATCCTTGGTGCCGGTCTGCGGAAAGAGGCCGCGTTTGCCGAGCTGGGGTTCGCACAGGCAGGTGGTCTTCCACAGGCCGTTGGCTTCCAGCACGGCGATCATGCGCCTATGGAGCGCATAGGAGCCGGCCAGGCCGGTGGGCGTCACCAGGGTCGTGTCGTCGAGGCTGGTGTGGTATTCGGGGAAGGTGCCGAACTTCGAGCGCATCACCAGGGCTACCGGCAGGTCGATGCCGGGAGAGCAGTACTGCCGTTCGTCGCTGCCGCGCTTGGTGTAGGGATAGCGCATGTAACCGGGTGCGGCCCGATCGAGCACATGGCGGGCGACCCGGTCCGCCAGGGTGTCGCCATAGCGTGATTCGAGATAGGAGACCGTTCGCTCGTCGCCCACGCAGGTCAGGACGAAACCGGCCACCAAGCGTTCCTGGAGGTGCGCGAGATGCTGCGACAGGTAGGTGATGGCGCCGATGGTCTCGGCCATGAACAGGATGCGGTAGGTCAGCCGTGGCTTCGGACCGGCGAGCAGGCTGCGCGCCAGGGCGGTGGCCAGCACCGGCCCGGACAGCTCGTTGTTGGCCATCGAGGGATGGCAGACGTAGGTCGAGAGCAACACCTCGCGATCCGTGTGCCCGGGGATGACCAGCTCGCCATAGGTGAGATGCCCCGGAGCCAGGGTGCTGTCGATGACCGCCCGATACATGCCGGGGCGCAGGGCCTCGCGCTGGCGGTGGGTCAGGCAAAAGGCCCAGTTGCGGTGGTAGTACGCGGTGACGTAGGGGATCGCATCCGGCTGGTCTGGCAGCGAATGCAGGTGCGGTTGCAGTTCATCAAGGCTCAACGTCTGGTCGATCGGCGTGGAATACCCCATGACATGGAGGTTGTTCGTCGCGAAATCCACCACCCGCCTGCCGTCTGGACCTTCGAGCCAGCCGCCGCGAATCGACCACTCCTCGGGCACCGTCCAATCGAAGACCTGGGTTCCGCTCGCGACCCGCACCAGGCGCAGGTCGGGAAGGATCCGCCGCACATACTCCAGCGTTTCGACCACGCCCGGACCCGTGAGGCTGCGGCAGATCGGGAAGAGATCGGTCAGCCAGCGATGCATTTCGCAGCCGGTCCCTCGATCATGTTCGCTCAGCTCAAGAGGGATCATGCAGGTTGCTCACTGTGCTCCGTGTCGGCCGGGCGGTCAACCACCGCCGGAAATGGGGGCTTAGCAAAGTCAAAGCGCGTGTTGTGCCAAGCGCCAGCGGCCTAGATCCAACGACAAGCCCACGGTGTTTGCACCGTGGGCTTGTCCGTGACATCTGCGGCAGGGCCGCGGACGGCTTACTTCTTGAAGAATTCCTTGGCTTCCTTCGAGAAGCGGAAGACGACCTTCTGGCTGGCCTTCTTGGCGGGGACCTTGGTCTCCTTGCCGAAGGACATGATGGTGCGCGCGGGCTTGGCGGGGATCTCGCGCAGGACGAGCTTGCCGAGGCCGGGCAGGGTTGCGCCAACCGGCGCGTAGAGCTTCAGTGCGTCGACCAGTTCCTCGAGGAAGGCGGCGGCCTGCTTCTTGCTGACGTCGCCGGCGCCCTTGGCGCTGACCGCGGCGGCCAGGTGGGTGACCAGCTTGGACTTGGTGTAGGAGCGCTCGCCTTTCTTGGGCTTGGAGAGCGTAGCAACCTTCTTGGCGGGCTTGGCCTTGGCCATAGTGATAACTCCTCCTGCGTTGGTGCAGGAATAGGGTGATGGATCGCCTTGTATGGGTCAGTTCGGGTTGTCTAGATAAAAATGACGCGAAGCTGCGGAAAAAACCGGGATCTGTGTCGAGTGGGGCCGTATGAACCGCGCTAAATCCCGAAAAATACGGGGTTTCGTGCGATGGGTGTCATGGACTGAGTGGCCCGGTCGGGTCCGGGTTCAACCGCAAAAACGCAGTGGGCGGTGGGTGGTGGAGAGGCAATGCCATCCGCCCTGTCCACCGAGCACCTCCTGGGTGAAGCTCTCTGGCGCTGCACCAGGCTGTTCCCCACCCACTACCCACCACCTGCGACCGGCTGTTTCAATAAAAGCCCTGTTTATCCCGGGGCTTTTCTGCCGCGGGTTGACCGCGCACGGCGACCACCTGCTTGACACCGCAGCGGTCGAGAACCGTCTCGGCAGTGCGGTCGTCAAGTTGGTAATTTTCCATGATATAATGTTTGATGAACACCCGGTCGAGCTTCTGGCCGACAAACATGCGGACCAGGCGCTCGATTTCGCGGGTGTACATCGCTCAGGCCTTGGCGGCGCTGATCGCGGTGTCGAGCCCGGCATGGATGGTGAAGATCGCTTCGAGGCCGAGAATCGCGAAGATCTCCGCCACGCTCGGTGAAGGCGTCACCAGTTGCAGCGATCCCCCCAGGCCCTTGAGACGGTGGCTGGTGGCGATGAACAGGCCGACCCCGGCACTAGCGATATAGGTCAACGTGGACAACTCGAACACCAGGCGCTTGCAATCGGTTTTGATCAGCGCCGCGACATGTTGTTCGAGATTGACGATGGTGTGGCCGTCAAGAAACCCGCCGACGGTCACCACGGTGACCTCGCCATGCGGGATATTGCTCAGATGTAATCCAGACTTCTGCACGTGGTTCCGTTTGGGTGTTGGGTGATGCTAGGCAACGATGGGGCATTGGGCAAGGAAGGACCCTGCCGGCTCCGGCGACGCGTGGTGGACGCCGCGCGGGCTCCGCCATCATAGGCTACATGCCCAAGCAACTGACAATCGAAGAACAGTTCCTCGCGGTTGAAAAAGCGGTGGAGGCGCTCGAGTCTGGCGAACTCCCGCTGGAGGAAGCACTGAGCCGCTATGAGACCGGCCTCAAGGCGGTGCGCCAGGCGCGCGCCCAGCTCGACTCCTACGCCGCCCGGCTTGAAGAATTACGTGCCGAGCCAGGCAATGCCTGATTGGACCGACCCGCTGCTCTCAGCTCTGCAATGGCCAGCGATGGTGATCGCCCTGGTCGGTGCCTGGTATGTCGGTCATCATCATGCGCGTGGGCGTTTCTGGGGATTTTGGGGATTCCTCGTCTCGAACCTGCTGTGGGTGTTGTGGGCAGTGCATGATCATGCGTGGGGTCTGCTGATCATGCAGGGGCTGTTCGTCATC
>JBILDK010000032.1:0-12909 GCA_044352625.1 Planctomycetota bacterium | reverse complement strand
GCATCCGCGAGCGATTCGAGAGCGATAACCGCACCAATCCGGGCATGACGCCGGTAGATCGCACGGTGCTGGGCCTGCTGCCCGCCACCACGCTCATGGCGGTGGCGGTCGGCTTTGACGGCAAGGCCTATTGGGCGGCGAACCGCGACCAACTCGCCGCCTCGGCAATGGATCTCCAGACCAATGCCGGGATGGAGGTCACGGTCGACCAGGCGTTCACCAAGGCCAATGAACTGCTCAACAGCGTCGGCATCACCAGCACGGTTGAGCAGTTGGTCGAGGGCGTCTCGGGTACCTGCGTGTTCGCCCTGACCCCGGGCATGCCCATGCCTGGCATGACCTTCGCCCTGCCGCGCTCGCCCGCCCTCGACCAGGCCCTGGGCGTTGGCGCGCAGCAGTTGCAGGCCGACCTGCCCAAGGAGGGCGAGAGCGTTGCCTTGCCCATCCCCAACCTGCCCATGCCCCTGACCATCGCCTGCGCCAAAGGGCATTGGGTCATCACCACCGACCTGCAGCTCGGCAACGACTGGCTCGCCGGAACTCCCGGCGGATGGAACGACACCGAAGCGGCCAAGACCGCCTTCGCCGTCGCGCCCAAGGACGCTTATCTGATCGGAGCCAGCGATACGCCCCAGGTGCTGCGCATGGTGTCGGGCTACCTGGGCATGGGCTTGGCGTTCGCCAAGGACCTCCCGCCTGCCGACAAACAGGCCATCCTCGGCGCGGTCAATCGCCTCGCCGCCAAGGCCGCCACCGGCTATCTTGTGGCTGGCAGCGGGGGACTTGGCCAGATGGTCGAGGGCCGCGGCGTGATGGGCGCCTTTGCCGGACCCTTCGCCGTGATCGGTGGCGTGGGCGGAACCGTGGCGTACTTCAACAGCCGCCAGGAACATGACGCCCCCGTAGCCATGAACATGGACGCCGATCCTGCCGTCGCGACGGCCACCTTGAAATCCAGCATTTTTCCTGCCCAGGTCCAGTTCCAGGTGGGCGCATACGTGGACAACGATGGCAATGGCCGGGGCGCGTATGGCACCCTGCCTGAGCTTGGCGGCCTTGCCCCGATCAATCACCAGGGCAAAAACCTCAACCTGATCACACCGAAACTGGCCAGCGGTGTTGATCAAGGCTGGGCCTACCAGATCTATCTTCCGCTTGGCGACAACGACGCCATCTCCGGCAATGAAGGCGATGGCGTGCGACCGGTTGAAGCCACCCATATCGACCAGGAGACGCGCTTCGTCTGCTACGCCTGGCCGGCGGACGCGTTCGCGGGCCTGATGTTCGCCATAGATGCAACCGGCACCGTGTACAGCGCCCCCTTCACCGGTGGAATGGGAATGCCCGAGTGGTACGCCCTCTACGGCGAACCCACCTGGTCGGGAACCCCGGTGTGGACGAAGTACGATGCCAAAGCCAAGGTGGTGCCGCCGGCGAAGCCGGTTGCGCCCGCGGGCGAACCGCTGATGTGACGCCTTTGGAAAACGCGGAACGCGGAACGAAGAGTTCCTCAATCACATCATTCCACCGACACTCACGACGCATGTTCCACCCGGCCGTCCGTTCCACGTTCCGCGTTCCGCGTTCCGCGTTCTAAGCCATGGTCAGCCCTGCCATGCGCCGGTACAAGATCCGTACCGACGCCCATGCGTCGTTGGTGGGCCAGCGCACTGACGCCCCCATCGATCCCGCCGCGCTGTTCGGCCGACAGGCGCCGCTACGGCTTGAAATCGGCTGCGGTCACGGCGAATTCATCAGTCAGCTTGCCGCCGCCCATCCTGGCGAGGACCTCATCGGCAACGAATGGGACGAACTGCGCGTCACCAAGATCGCCCATAAGTGCCTCAAGGAAGGAGCCACCAATGTGCGCGTGTTCGGTGGTGAGGCGCACCGCTTCGTGCGCCGCCTGCCGGTCGCATCCTGCCATCGTATCTACATCCTGTTCCCGGATCCGTGGCCCAAGGCCGGGCACCGCCGGCGGCGACTTGTGAACCGAGACTTCCTCATCGACCTCAGCCATGCTGCCGCGCCGGGTTGCCGCTTCGTGTTCGCCAGCGATACTCACAACTACACGATGAGCGTGCTCGCGAACCTCTCGACGCTGCCCGGCCTGTGGCACAATCGCTATCTGCCGGCGGGGTACCGCATCGACATCCCGACCCGTTTTCCCACGGTGTTCGAACGCCATAAAAAATCTGAGGGCTGCACCATCGCCTACCTGTTGATGGAACGCAGCGCAGAGACGGCACCGCCTCGACTGCCAAACGCCGTCCGGGCCTTGCCGCCCCTTTTGGCCACCACATAACGCCCGCCTATGCAGCACGCCGCGGCCCGCCGCATCATTGATCGCCTGATGTCCGGCAGTGGCGCGGGCACGGCGCTGGTGGCCCAGGCCGGGGCCGCGCGCCTTGCCACTGTGTACGACTGCCCTGCTGGACTTGCCGAATCATTGCTCGCTGCCGCCCTCACCGCCCCCGAGGACCTGCCCGGGGAATGGCGCGGGGACGGCCTGCAAACCAGGCCACCACGCTCCGCCAACGCCCTGGTGGCTGAGTTGCTGCCGCGCATCCTCACCCGGGCTGCCGACACTGCCCGCGCCGCCGCAGCCTTGGCAGCCATTGCCGACCTGTGGGAGCACGCCAATGAGCAGGAGCGGGCCGGTTTGCGCGTGCGCCTGCTCAACGGCATCGCCGGCCATGCGCCCTGTTCTGAGGCTTGGCTCGATCCCGAAACTCTGCGCCAGTGGTCCCGGGACCTGCCCACCCTGGGTGGGTGCGGCGATGACCCGGTCGCAAGCCTTGCCCAGTTGCCCCACGAGCGCAACGCCGCCGCCGCCTACCACCGCCTCGCCCGACATTGCGGTTTCGGCTTTGACCCCGCCGCCCTGGCCCGGGCCCTGGCTGGTGTGGCCGCCTCCCTGCTCGAAACCCATCACGATCCAGGAGTGGAGGTCGGACGCGTGCTGCTTGGTGCTGCCGCCAGCGCCCGCTTGGCCGAACTCGCGCATCCCGAACAGCTCGCGATCCTCCTTGCCCAACTCGCCCATCAGCTGTGGTGGTCGCACCACCGAGCCGATCGCGCTCCCGTGACCCACGCCTGGACCGCCACCGCCCCCGACCTGGGCCAGATGGTGCTTGAACGGAACAAGCACGGAGCGATCCGCGCCGCCCGCGCCGCCGCACTCAATCCACCAGCGTGCTGGGCTGCGTTGTGGACCCTGTCCATGCAGGCTGCCACCAACCATCCCCACGCCACCCTGCGTCTCGCTCCGCTGCTCGATGCGGTGGTGGCGGACGGGGGTCTGCGTCCTGACCTGGCGGCGGCGGTGGCCGCTGTATTGTGCGATGTCACGGAATCGGTTTTGATCGCCTGAACGCTTGCATCACTCCATCGTGATGGAACGATGGATTCATGAATGCCGTAGGCGACCTGCTCCGACTCTTGGCCGACGACACCCGGCTGCGCCTCCTCCATCTCCTGCTCATCGAGCCGCTCACCGTGGCCGAGCTCCAAGAAGTGCTCGATCTGGGGCAGAGTTCGATCAGTGGCCATCTTGCTAAACTCAAGGGCGCCGGATTGATCCACGACGTGGCCGAAGGCAGCGCCCGACGCTATCGCCTGCGCGAAGATCATGACCAAGCCGTGGCGGCGGTGTGGGGTGCGGTAAAGGGACTCACCAACGCTGATCCGCATCTCGCCGCCGACCACGAGCGACTCGCGCGTTTGCAAGCCAGTCGCGGCACCTCCTGGGTGGACCGGGTCGCCGGAAGCCTGCATCGCGAGTACGCCCCGGGCCGCACCTGGGAGGCCATCGCCGCCGGCCTGCTCGCTTTCGCTCGCTTCGGTCGCTGCGTGGATGTCGGGGCCGGCGACGGGGCGCTGCTCGACCTGATCGCGCCACGCTGCACGCAGCTCGACTTGATCGATCCCAGCCCCGCCATGGTCCAGGCTGCGAATGCCCGCATCCGTGCAGCCAGCCTCAACCACGTAGCCTGCCACCAGGCCACCGGTGAACAGCTGCCGCTGGCCGACGCCAGCGCCGACAGCGTTCTGTTCTTGCAAAGCCTCCAGTACATGGCCGATCCCAGCGCAGCCTTGAAAGAGGCGGTCCGGATCCTCGCCCCAGGCGGCCGCCTGCTGGTGCTGACCCTGACCCGCCACGATTTCGCCGAGGCCGACCGCTATGGCCATCAGCACCGCGGCTTCACCGCCGAGTCCCTGCGCCGATGGGCCCGTGGCCTCACCAACCTCCATATCGAAACGCTGCCGCCTGAACCGCGGCCACCGCGTTTTCAGCCCCTTTTGTGCACTGGCGAAAAAAATTCATGACTGCCCACGACACTCCCGACCACCGTTGCGATCCGACCTGCCCACACCACGGCAGCGTCCCAAATCCTGGTGAAGGCCAGGTCTTCGACCACCTCGGCTATCGCCGTGACGAGCGCGCCAAGCGCTTCCCATTCCTCGCCGCATTGCAGGAGCGAGTGCTGATCTATGACGGCGGCTTCGGCACCGAGCTGTTCAATTTCGACCTGCGTCCGGGGGACCTGGGTACCGGCAAGCAGGACGGCTGCGTCGAACTGGTCCACCTCACCCGGCCCGAGATCGCCGGCACCATCCACCGCCGTTATTTCGCTGCCGGTGCCGACGTAGTTGAAACCCACAGCTTCAATGCCTTTCCCCACGCCATGGTCGAGTTCGACCTCGCGGAACGCAGCGAGGAGCTGGCAGAGCTCGCCGCCCGCGCCGCTCGCGCGGCGGCTGACGAGTATGCCACCAAGGACCGCCCGCGCTGGGTCGCCGGGGCCCTGGGCAGCGGCACCAAGATGCCCTCGCTGGGCAATATCCGTTTTGACGAATTGTTCGCGTCCTACCGCGTCGGTGCCCGTGGCCTGCTCAAGGGCGGCGCCGATGTGATCCTGATCGAAACCGCCCAGGACATCCTGCAGATCAAGGCGGCGGTGCTGGCGTCGCGCCAGGCCATGGCGGATGTCGGGCGCGAGGTGCCGATCCAAGCCCAGGTGACGATCGAGACCACCGGCACCATGCTCGCGGGCACCGACATCCTCGGCGCCCTCGCCGCGCTTGAGGCGCTGCCCATCGACATCATCGGCATGAACTGCGCCACCGGCCCCGACCTGATGGACGCCCACATCCGCACCCTGGCCGAGCAGGCCACGCGCTGGGTGTCATGCCTGCCCAACGCCGGATTGCCGCGCAACGAGGGTGGCAAGGCGAAGTACGACCTGACCCCGGCGGAACTGGCGCGCTGGCACCAGAAGTTCGTCAAGGACTACGGCGTCAACCTCATCGGTGGCTGCTGCGGCACCACGCCCGCGCACATCCAGGCGGTGGCCGAGACGCTGCACGGCGCCCAGCCCGGCCAGAAACGCCGCGACCGTGGTCCGGCGGTGCTGTCGAGCCTGTACAGCGCGACCCCCCTCCAGCAAGACGCGGGCGTGCTCATCATCGGCGAGCGCACCAACGCCACCGGCTCGAAGGCCTTCCGCGAGCTGCTGTTCAAGGACGACTACGACGGCATGGTCCACCTCGCCCAGGAACAGGTGGCCGAGGGCGCGCATGTGCTCGACGTGTCGGTGGCCTGGACCGGCCGCGATGAAAAGTCGGACATGCGCGCGGTCCTGTCGCGCTTCGCAACCGCGGTGCAGATCCCGATCATGGTGGACAGCACCCAAATCGACGTGATGGAGGAGGCCCTCAAGCTGCTCGGCGGCCGCGCCATCATCAATTCGGTGAACCTGGAGGACGGCGAAGAGAAGTTCGACGCGGTGTGCCGCCTGGCCAAGCGCTACGGCGCGGCGTTGGTGGCCCTGACCATCGACGAGGACAAGGCGGCCGGCATGGCCAAGTCGGTGGAGCGCAAGATCGCGATCGCCGAACGCATGTACCGGCGCATCACCGAGGTCCACGGCCTGCCGGGTTCCGGCATCCTGTTCGACCTGCTCACCTTCCCCATCACCCAGGGCGATGAGGACACGCGCAAACTCGGCCTGTGGACGCTGGAGGGCATCAGCGAGGTGAAGCGTCGCTTCCCTGACGCCGGTCTGGTGCTGGGCCTGTCGAACATTTCGTTCGGGGTGAAGCCCTACGCGCGCGTGGTGCTCAACTCGGTGTACCTCGATGAGGCGATCCAGCGCGGACTCACCGCCTCGATCATGAACGCGGCCAAGATCCTGCCCATCAACCGCATCCCGGCCGACGAATTACAGATGGCCCGCGATCTGATTTACGACCGCCGGGTATTCGCCGCCGATGGTTCGGTCAGCCACGATCCGCTGTTTCGCTTCGTCGATCATTTCACCCAGACCGTGGGCAGCGCCCAGGCCAGCGCCGACCCCTTCGCCGGGCTGACCACCATCCAACGCCTGCGCCAGCGCATCATCGACGGCAAGAAGATCGGCATCGGCGACGACCTCGACCTGGCGATGCGCGAGGGCCTCAAGCCCCTCGACATCATCAACGACCACCTGCTCGACGGCATGAAGACCGTGGGCGAGCTGTTCGGCTCGGGAAAAATGCAGCTGCCCTTCGTGCTGCAGAGCGCCGAGACGATGAAGACCGCAGTGAAGCATCTCGAACCGCACATGGAGCGGGTTGCCGGCAGTCACAAGGGCACCATGGTCCTGGCCACGGTGAAGGGCGACGTCCACGACATCGGCAAGAACCTGGTGGACATTATCCTCACCAACAACGGCTACCGGGTCATCAATCTCGGCATCAAACAGACCATCGACGAGATCCTCGCCGCCGCCGCCGCTCACAGCCCCCATGCCCTGGGCATGTCGGGACTGCTGGTGAAATCCACGGTGGTGATGAAGGAAAACCTCCAGCACCTGGCAGAGCGCAAGCTCCCGTTCCAGGTCATCCTCGGCGGCGCGGCGCTCAATCGCGCGTATGTCGAAAATGATCTGCGCGGGATCTATAATCACTCAACTGTCCGGAAGTCCGACGGTCCGGAAGGCCGGAAGTCGGATGACGAGCCGGCGCATCGCGTGTGGTATGCGGCGGATGCGTTCGATGGCTTGCAGCTCATGGACGAGCTGTGCGGGCAGATCGCCAAGGACCGCTACAAGCTCACCACCGCGGTGGCGCGCAAGGCCACGGTGCGCACCGCCCATGAGATCCTGCAGGAGAAGCTCGCCAAGGGCACGGCGTACATTGCCAGCGCAACGCAGCCCGCGACACGTATTCCCAAGCCGCCGTTCTGGGGGCGCAAGCTGGTACGCGCGGACGAACTCGACATCCCCACCATCACCGCGCACATCAATCTCAACGCGCTGTTCCGTGGCCAGTGGGGCTTCCGCCAGGGCCAGGAGCTGTCCAAGGCCCAGTGGCAGGAACTGGTGGACCGCGAGGCGGTGCCGGTGCTCAAGCGCTGGATCAGCAAGGCGACCGCCGAGAAGATGCTCGACCCGGCGGTGGCCTACGGCTACTTCCCCTGTGCCAGCGAGCGCAACGACCTGGTGATTTTCGACCCGGAGACCGGCGCCGAGCGCTGCCGCTTCAACCTGCCCCGGCAGATGGACGAGAAGAGCCCGCACCTGTGCATTAGCGACTTCTTCCGCCCGCGCGGCGCGGCGGCGGTGGACGATGAGCAGGCGTGGTTCCCTGCGGCAGCCTGGGCCAACGGCGCGCGCGACCTGTTCGCCACCCACTGCGTGACCATGGGCGCCATCGCCAGCGACCACTGCCAGCGCCTGTTCAAGGCCGACAACTACCAGGAATACCTGTATTTCTACGGCCTTTCGGTGGAAACTGCCGAGGCCCTGGCGGAATACTGGCACAAGCGCATCCGCCAGCAGCTCGGCATCAGCCAGGACGATGCCCTGACCATCGACGGCCTGTTCACCCAGGGCTATCAGGGCAGCCGCTACTCGTTCGGCTATCCCGCCTGTCCCCGGCTGGAGGACCAGCGCATGTTGCAGGACCTGCTCGGGTGGCGCGAGATCGGTGTGGAGCTGTCGGACGAGGACCAGCTCCATCCCGAGCAGTCCACCTCGGCGATCATCTGCCACCACCCGGAGGCGCGCTACTTCAACCTATGACTCACCGGTGAGGCCGGAACCGCGCATCCTCCAGCGTCTGGTGTTCACCAGGACGCGCCGGATGCGGGAGATGCTCCTCATGGCTGTCAGCGTCAACCTCGCGCTGGAATACCAGACACAGGCTCTCGCCGCGCACCTCACTGTGCACGCCCCGGGCGCTGGCCTGTTCACCAATGGCGGTCCACGCCGGCATCACCTCGGGGGGCAGCGGCGCGCGCACCGCGAGCACCACCTGCTGCGTGTCGCTGGTCACGGTGAGGGCCAGGCCGGGCACGGCCGCCACCAGCACCAGACGCATCACCAGCAGATCGACCTCGGCTGGAGGGACGCCGATCCAGGATGTACCCTCGGGCAGGCTGATCGCCACAGCGGCGAGGCCGGCCACAGCCGCATACAGCGGTGCACGCTGCGGCAGCAGGACAGCCAGATCCGTCGGCACCGCGTGACGGCGGGAGGCGAATGACTGGGCCTGACGCACCAGGGTGCCGGCTACGGTGGTGGCACCGCGTACGGCACCCAGCGCCGCACTTCCCGCCGGGTCGGCAATCCGCGCCGCGAGCAGGTCAGCATGGCTCAGCACCACGGTAAGATGCTCGCTTAATCCGGCCAGGACCCCGCCGCGAATGCGTGCCAGCAGCTCAAGACGCCCAGCCCACCGGCCCCGGGCCAGGGCCGTGACCCAACCGGCACGCTCAGCCGCGTGGCGCAGGGCGAGATTAAGCTCAAGGGCGGTGGTATCACTGAGATCGAGCCAGTCGTCGACGTGGGCCGGGATTTCAACCCCGGAACCACTGGCCAAAATCACGATTGGCAGCCCTGGGTGCTGGCTGTGTATGCGCTGGACCACGGTTGCGACTCCTTCCGGCCACACTCCGTCGATTGCCACGACCGCCGCAGCTGGCAAATGCGCGCCGACCTCGGCCGGGGTTCCGGCGATAGTCAGGTGAATCCCGCCCAACTCAGCAGCTTCCCGCACCAAGGTCGGGGCGTGCGCCGAGATGATCAGCGCCGGGATTGCGGCGGTGGTCATTGCACCGTCCGCCACATCGCCACCTCGTCACAATCCAGGAAACGATGGCAGCGCACGCACTCGCTCCACACCTTGTCGGGGAGGCGCGAGCGGTCGACGCGAACGAAGCCTAGGCGGGCGAAGAAATCCACCTGGTAGGTCAGGCAAAAAACCCGCTCAAGCCCGAGTGTGCGCGCCTCGCTCACGCAACGCTCGACCAGACCGCGACCCACGCCGCGACCCTGGGCGGCGGTGGCCACTGCCAACGCCTTGACCTCGCCAATGGTGGCGGTGTCGATGTGCAGTGCGGCACACCCTACCAAGCCACCGGGTTCGCTCTCCGCGACCAGGAACTCGCGCATGTTCTCATACAATTCGCCCAGGGGCCGGGGCAGCATCAACTTCTGCTGCGCAAACGTGGCAATGAGCCCCTGGAGTGCGGGCACATCGCTTAGGCGGGCAGGACGATACATCACCTCCAACGGCATAGCGAGTGGACCACCCATCGCCTAGAAGCGCTTAAGCCCAGCAGGCTTCATCGGCGGGGCGCCGCTGCCCAGGCCCGCCTTCACATCAGGCTGCTTGGGCGTGTATTGATCAAGCCGTTCGATCAGGGCTCCGAGGTATTGCCGACGCTTTTCCAACGCCTCGCTCTCGGTGGCCTTTACGCGTAGCGCCTTCACTTCGGGCTGTTCTCCAAGGTACTGGGCGAGGAACTCGGCCTCTTGGGCGGCAGTGAGTGCATCAAGCAACTTGGCTTCGACTTGATTGAGATCCTCTGCATAGACCACCCGTAGGCGCTTCATCGCCTCCAGTTTTTGACCATCAGAGAGGATCACGTGCATGGGGGGGAGTGGCATGCTCGCAGCCTACGCGCTGCATTGTCTGGGGGAAAGGGGCAAGCCCGGTCCCCGCACCTCATGAAGTGATCACTCGACCACGGGGCCAGATCACCGCACTCAGCAGCCGGTCAGGACGACCACCGCTGGTGTCGCACAGGATGCGCCGCGCCGTCACCACCGCCTGCGGCATTGGTGTATGACCACTGACTATGCATGTGCCCTCTGGCAGATCCGGCGGCAGCGTTGTCAGCCGCTGCTTGCTGAACAGGGCGAGCGGGCGGTCCTCGGCTGCCGACCAACCCTGCCGCAATACGTCGAGTTGGGTGCCGAGTGGGACCGCATCGTCCAGTCCCGCATGGACTGCAATCCAGCACGCTTCGCCATCGCCACCGTCAAGTACCCAGGGGAGGCTTGCCAACCAGGCAAGATCGTCCCCGATCGCTGCGCGCAGGGCATCGGGATCATCGCCTACCCGCCAACTGTCGAGCACCGCCGCTCCGCCCCAGGTATCAATCCAGGGAAAGAACAGAGCTGGATCCGGCACCACACCGGGTGCGGACAAGGCCCGGCACATGGCCCATTCGTGATTACCGAGCAAGCAACGCGCGCGACCCTGCGCGCACAGTGCCCGGACCCGGGCGACCACCCCGCGGCTGTCAGGTCCGCGGTCAATGAGATCGCCCATGAACACCAGCTCGCCCTCGGCCTGAGCCAGAACCCGGTCAAGCCGGTCTGACCAGCCGTGGACGTCGCCGATGAAGGTGACCGGTGAAGGTCCGGTCGGCCGGTCGGCCGGTCGTCCGGTCGTCCGGTGCTCAACCATGCTGAACGTGGGCGTGGATCGCACCCGAGCGACCGGGCCGGTCGCGCCCCCAGGAATCCGATCGCCCGATCACCGTCTTCATGACCAGTGTCGTGGTACGTTGTGAAACGACGACCGGACCACCGGACGACCGGACGACCGGACAAGGGCCATCACAATCGGCCGGGCGACCGGACATGACGGTTATTTCCCCGCGATCTTCACCAACGTCACCTCGAACACGAGGATCGCATGGGCGCCGATCTTGGGCTGGCTGCCAGCCTCGCCGTAACCGATGGCGGGAGGGATGAACAGCTTCCAGGTGTCGCCGGGACGCATCAGCTTGAGTGCCTCGGTCCAGCCCTTGATCACACCGGTAACGCCGAAGGACGCGGTGGCGTCGCCCTTGGTGGCGTCAAACTCGGTGCCATCGACCAGAGTGCCTTTGTAGCGCACCTCGACCGTGTCGGCATCCGTTGGCATGGCGCCATCAGCGGGGCCGGCAGAAATCACCTCGTATTGCAGGCCACTGGCGGTGGTGGTCACGCCTGGACGTTTACCGTTTTCGTCCAGCCATTGCACGTTGGTCTTGCCAGTGTTGCCAGCCATGGGCTCGGCTGGCTTGGCCTCGAACAGGGTGTCCACCGCCGGACGCAACTTCTTGAAGGTCTCGTCGCTGATCACGTAGAAGAACTGCTGGAAACGCTTCTGGGCCTTTTCTGCCCGTTCCTTGCCGCTGACCTTCTTGGCCGGCTTGGCGCCTTCTTTGGGCGGTTCTACCGGCTTTTTGGCATCCTCGTCGGCCGCCTCGTCGTACTGGACCCACACCGCCAGGTAACGGCTGGTACCTGCCGGCTTGGCCTTGTCCGCCGCGGCTGGCTCTGCCGGTTTAGCTTTTTCGGCAGCCTTGTCGGTATCATCGTCGAGGGCCGCCTCGCCGAAGAAGAGCCAGTGGCGCAGACCATCCTTGGTGGTGATCGAGAGGCTGCCCTCGTTGCCGTAGAGCCCCTGCGGGGTAATGAAGAACCCTCGCTGTTGCAACCACATCTTGTCGTAGGGCCGCACCCCGGCGAGGCGCACCGCGGTGGCCTCGGTCAGCAGGGCATCGATGGTGGTCTTGCTGGTGCGCTTGCCCTCGGGGGCGGTGGAGCAGGTCCACTCCGCATCCGAGCCGGCCCGCACCAGAGCGGTCTGCGAACGCTGGGCCACCGTGCCTGAGGCCTCGTCCACCGAGTAGTCGCTGATCGCGAGGCCGCGGATCTCTTCGCGCTTGAGCTTGAAGGGATCCGGTTCGACATAGTCGATGAACTGGGTCGAGAGCTCCCACGGATCCACCTTGGCGGTGAACACCTGGTTCGATGCGACCTCGCGCAGGTAATAGATGCCGCTGCCGCCCTCGACGCGCTTGCCCACCAGGATGTCCACTACTGTGGCCCCGGTGGCATCGGTCATGGTCACGCGCTTGCCGTGACCCTTTTTGGCGAGATTGGCCACATCGAGCGGATCAAGTAATTCGAATTCGCTGAGCTTGGCCGCGTCATCCGCCACCGGACGGCCTTTGGCCACGCCGAGAAAACTCTCGGCGGCCTTGGTGACGCGGGTGTTGCCGTCAGCCGGGAAATCAAAGTGGCTGGGAATAGTCCACAGGCCATTGGTACGGCGGACCTCCAGGATCTTGGCCGACGCATTGGTCTCATCGAAGGCTGCCACGCGCAGGCTGGCCACCTGGTCGGGGTTGATCTTCGTGCCGAACACTGCGGCTTCACCGGTGATCGGCGCGGCGTCGATGGGACGGCGTTCAGGCCAGAACCACACTGAGGAGGAGACGGCGGCGGCGAGGCCGAGGACGAGGGGGAGTTTGCAGCTCATGGTTGGGTCGTCTCCGTTCAGCTGCGCTTGCGGGCGGCAGGGACGTGCGCGCGCTCGGCCGCCATCCGGTTGATGAACACCACGATGATCAAGAGAACCAGCAGCAGGGCCGGCACCGCGATGGCCAGGGTCTGCACCGTGCTGCGCGCCTGGGTCACGGCCCGACGCTGTTCAATGCGCGCATCGCGGATCTTGCGCTCCTTGTCTTGGTTCAACTCATTGATCTGAAGCTCGACCTTGCGGCTCTCGCGCATCTGCACTTTCTGCTTCTCGTGAGCCTTGGCGTTCTCATCAAGGTCATCGCGCTCGTCGATTTTTGCC